>JASFMT010000353.1:0-4674 GCA_050117455.1 Gammaproteobacteria bacterium
AGGATATTTTTTAGTGCCAATACATTAACGAGGTCATTGTCAATGAGAGTGATACCGGCATTAAAAACTTGCTCTTTGCTTATCACGAAGTCTTCCCCAAAGTTTGCCGAAAATACGGCGTGCGAGTGTGGCGGAAACCGCTTTTCCCCTGAAGATTTGAAACGGTTCACTGTTTATATATCGAATCCTGCAACAATTTCTTTATGTCCAGGTACACAAAGCAAATATCGACGAAAATCATAACTTGTTGTTTTAAAGGAACAATTAATAAACCGGGTTACACACAGAGTAGCCAGGTTCCTCAAGGTAGATTACGGCGATTAACAACACAAAAAATCGCAACTGCGATCAAGTGTTGGCAAATTTGGCCGAAATAACTTGCAGGGAAGAACCTGTCGGGGCAGTCATTAACCACACGAAAACCAAAGAGAAACTCTGTGATAAGGAACACACCAGAAGGGAATCAAACACTTTACCGACTTATGCCGGTGGAAATATTGCTGCAACTGGCAGCACTAGGGATATTTTTTACCCACTACTGGCAGAAATTACCGGAAACCCACCTGAGCGTTTTTTTACTGACCGTGGCATGTGTCAATCTTTACCGCTACGGCATTGTTTTCTATTTACATTATTTCACCGACAGCAAGGCACACGGCCATGGCCTGTTCGCCACCATTAATTTTCTACTGGCCAACTTTCTCTGCGGGTTAATTTGGGGTGGTGGTTTCGTTTTACTGGATATGTTGGATGGCGGTTTTTCCCTTTCCGATAGCCTGGCGCCGGTTATCATCGCCGGCCTGGTCATGGCAAGCCTGGCGGGTTCGGCATTGTGGTCCTGGCTGTTTGTGGCGTTTGCTGTTCCGGTGCTGCTTTCGCCGCTGGGATGGATTTTGATTCAGGAACATTACGCCGAATCAGCACTGTGGGGGCAATTATTGGTAGTGGCTATTTTAACCGGCTGGGGTTCGGTGCGCGCGGAACAGGCGTTCAACCGTTACCGGCAACACAGTCGTCAAAATGTCGGATTGATCCAGGAACTCGCTGAGACCAAACAAGCCGCTATCGATAAAACCATCGAACTTGAGCAGGCCCACGAAAAACTGAAAATCGAAATCGAAGAACGCAAAATTATCGAAGAAAAGATTCGCGGCTCGGAAAAGGAAACCGCCCGCATTCTGGCCGACATGCAGGACACGTATTTTCAGGCCAATGACAAGGGATTCATCAAACGCCTGTCACCATCGGTGCAATCGCTGGTGGGCTACACACCAGAATCGCTGCACAACACCAGTTTCCTCGAACTGTTCGTCAACAAACGTGATTACAATACATTGATCGCTGCGATGGATACCAATGATGGTTCGGTGCAGAACTTTGAAGCCAAACTTAAAACGCAGTCTGGTACCACCATATGGGCTTCGATCAACGCACATTATGCCGCGAGCATTGATAACACATCTCATGGTTTCGAAGGAACCATGCGCGACGTTACCACGGACAAGGAAAGCGAGGAAAAAATCTTTCAGGAAAAAGAACGATTGCACGTAACCCTGGAATCCATTGGTGATGGTGTTATTGCCACTGACCCCCACGGAAAGCTTACTTATCTCAATCCGGTAGCCGAGAAAATGACCGGCTGGGATGAGAAAGAAGCTGTCGGTAAAACACTGGGGACGGTTTTAAAATTACTGGAAGAAAAGTCCAACAAGCCCTACGAGGTACCGGTTGCTAACTGGCTCAAACAAAACCAGAGAGTTCGCCTGAGCAACCCCGTCACCCTGGTTAATCGCAAAAAAACCAGAGAATATACCATTGAGTTTTCCGGTTCGCCGTTACGTGACTCCGACGGTATCGTCATTGGCCTGGTATTTGTTTTTCATAATGTCACCAAGCTACGGACCCTTACTAAACAATTGTCCTTCCAGGCCACCCATGATGCATTAACCGGCCTGATAAATCGGCGGGAGTTTGAAACACGAGTCAAGCAGGCAATCAAGAGTGCGCAGCAGGATAATAAAAATCACGCCATGTTTTACGTGGATCTCGACCAGTTCAAGGTGGTCAACGATACCTGCGGTCACTACGCCGGCGATGAATTGTTAAAACAACTTACATCGCGCCTGCAACGCTTATTGCGCGAATCGGACACCCTGGCGCGCCTGGGCGGAGACGAGTTCGGTGTGTTACTGGTGGGGTGCCCATTGGAACGCGCACGGGATGTTGCAGAGAAAATTCGTGCGGACGTGGAACAATTCCGTTTTCACTGGGAAGAAAGGATATTCCGGATTGGAACCAGTATTGGCCTGGTACCTATCAATGCTGCGACCCGCGACTTAACGGAATTACTCAGCGCCGCCGATTCAGCATGCTACGTCGCCAAGGAAGGGGGGCGCAACCAGGTACATACCTACAAACCCGATGACAAGGCGATCGCCCAACAACAGGGACAAATGCAGTGGCTGCAACGTATTCAGAAGGCACTGGAAAACGACCTGTTCGAGCTGCACTTTCAATCCATTATTCCTGTCAAAAATGAAAAATCCAGCCGTTTGTGCGGTGAAGTCTTGCTGCGCATGATTGACGAGTCCAGCGCAACAGGCAATCGCTGCTTACCGCCCAGTTCATTTATTCCCGCAGCGGAAAGATACCAGGTGATGCCCAAAATTGACCGGTGGGTACTCAGCAAGACATTCGAATTATTGAGCAAACAAAAAGACATCCTGCAATACTGGGATTTATGCAATATCAACTTGTCCGCACAATCCCTTGGGGACCCCAAGATACTGGATTTTATTCTTTACTCATTAAAGAAAACCGGACTGCCACCAGATGTCCTGTGTTTTGAAATTACAGAAAGCTCGGTGATGTCGAACCTGGAAGAAGCGCATGTGTTTATGATGACCCTGCAAAAACTGGGTTGCAAATTCGCGCTGGACGATTTTGGTACCGGATTAAGTTCGTTTTCCTATTTGAAGAATCTGCCGGTGGATTATGTGAAACTGGACGGCGAACTGGTACGCGATGTCGCCAAAGACGACACCAGCTATGCCATGGTGGAAGCGATCAACCGCGTGGCGCACGTCATGGGCATCAAAACCATTGCCGAGCACGTTGAAACCGTTGCCTCCATCAACGCCTTGCGCAAAATTTCCGTGGACTATGCGCAAGGATTTGTCATCGATACTCCCCAGGCGTTTCCTCACATCAGTGAACAAGCAGAACAGGCGGAAAAAGTTTCCTGACAAACAAGGACTGCGCTTTCCATGAGGCAGCCGGGTTAACGGGTTACGGTAGCATTCCGGCTTACCCTGGTACGCGCATCTAGCTAACAACCGATACGATAGTAATAATCGCGGCAATGACCGCCAACGCACCAAACAGGTACTCTTTCTCCCGGAACAATACAAAAGCGGCTCCCAGAATACCCGGGATAACGGAAAACACGCCCAACGCAATTCCGGAGGCGGTTAATCCATTGCCGGTATGGATGTGTTCCAGGTACCAGTGACCGTCAGGCTGCTCTCCAACAAAACTTAGCCAGATATGTTCCACATCTTTACCCTGCCAGATGGCTGATAGCAGGTCATTGGGATTTATGTGGTTGTTCAGGGTTGTGAAGGTGACAATGGATCCGACGAGGACGACACAGGTCGCAGCAATCGTGAGCCAATAAATGATATCACCATAGACAATACCCGCGACAGGTGCAACGGGCCTGCCATGGTTCCCCTCGTCTATCTTTTTATGCAATTCAGGATCCATCTCTGTTATCGCTCCTGTTGCTCATGCTATTTCGCTGTTCCAAATGACAGTAGTATGAATGTCCGCAGATCACCTAACCACTAAGACAGTTCGCCCAAAAACCATAATCGCTATAACAATGGGATATCAATACCGGTCAATCCTTCTATACCCCGTGACAGCAGTTTAAGGCTGGTCAGGATCAATAATACAATGAGGATATTACGGACAAATCCGGCCTTGATGCGTGCCAGAATGTGAGCCCCCAAAATACCGCCAATGACCTGCCCAATCATCCAGGGGGCGGCAATTACCGCAATCAATGCACCTTTAACGATATATGGCCATATAGCGGCGGCGTTGCCAATCGCCAGTAAAACCCCACTGGAGGCGGCAGACACTTTCAAAGGCACCGCCATAACGAGGTTTAGCACAGGCACCACGGCCCAGCCGCCACCTAATCCAAAAAAACCGCCGGTAAACCCAACCACGAAAAACAGGAAACCTCCCAGTATAGAATGGGTGACCTGATAGCTGACGACTTTGTTGAGTGATTCTTCCCAGTAGCTGGACTTAAGATTCATTTTTTGACTAAACTTGTCGATTTTTTTGGCTTCCGGGTATTCGGTTTTTGATCCTCCCAGAATAAACAGTCCCGCTATAAATACTAGTATTATGCCCAGTAACAAGCGTACGATGGCATCACCCGTATCACCCATACTCTCGGCCATGGCAATGGCAACTTGCGATCCCGCCATGGCGCCAACAATGATAGGTATGGCGCAATAAAATATCACGCGGATATCGGCCAGCCCCTTACGCATAAACGGCCCCGACGATACCAGGCCGCTGAACATGGCCACCACCAGACCGGTTGAACGTACCAATAACGTATCCACCGATGTAAAACCCAGCATCACGGGCGTAAAG
>JASFMT010000354.1:0-4662 GCA_050117455.1 Gammaproteobacteria bacterium
CGGCAAAACGCAATGCGCTATCGACCGTTTGGTGGCGCTTGGCAGTATATTTATCACCCTGGCCTTTTAATTGTGCGAGAATTTTCCGGTGTGTCAGCAACGCGGCATAACCGGCTTCCGCACTCTTGGGGTGATTGCCGTAGTTATAAGCCGTCTTTTCATATTCTTTGGCCGCCTCCTTATATTCCCCGGTTTCCATCAGGTTTTCAGCCAACAGGAAATTCATTTGCGGTGCTTTTTCGTCGGCCGGAAAAGACCTGACGTATTCACGGTACCAGTGGGCGGCGACGCGATAGTCACTGGTTTTTTTACTGCGTTGTGCCTGGGCATGATAGTGGCGAGCCAGGTCGTCAAGGTTGGCTTTAATATAGGGTGACAGCTCATCGAGCAAAAGCCGGTCGTGACGCGACCAATACGGTTTGCCAATCGCATAACGGGTGACAAAATCCGCTTTTGCCGTGGTCAGCTTCTTGGGATATCCGCCTTTTTCGTAAATTCCAATAACCTTAACCAGGAAGAATGGTGCCTCACGGTGATTGGGGTTCACTTCGGCGAAACTGGAATACACTTTGGCAGCATCTTCAAAACGTTCCTGTTTGACGTAAAGCTCTCCCAGCTTCTTGTAAATCAGGTGCTCGTAAATGCGAGTGCCGTACTGGCGCGAGAACCTTTTTAAGGTATCGATACCATTTTCAAAACTGTAGGACAGGCTCACTACACGCAGGGTATCATCCACCAGCTCCCTGGCGCTGCGCTTGAAATCCTTGTAGCGGCGTCCTTCACTGAAGTGAATATCCAGCAACTTATAGAAGGAATAGCGCGCCTGTTGCAGCCGGTTTAATTTAAATAATGCCCAACCATGCTTGTAAATGGAACGTTCATAGAACGGGGAGTCCTTGTTTGACAACACATAGCCGTACGCATGCTCGGCGTTCTTGTAATCTTTCAAACTGAAGTATATCTCGCCGCGGCGGAATTGTACTTCTTCGGCATGCTTGTTATCAGGATACTCCTTCATTAAGCGGGTGAGCGCGCTTAATGATTTCTCCATCTGGCCGCTTAATTCATAAGCGCGCGCCAACTGATAAAGGATTTTTTCATTGTCTTTGCTGCGGGGATGACGCTTTAGCAGTTTTTCATACTGGGCGGCGACGTCGGCGTAGTCACCAAATTTGCTCGTATCCACCACCACGTCTTTGCGCTGGCGAGCACGCATTTCCTCTTCTTTGAGTTCGGCATCGCGATATTTTTTGGTCTGCCGTGTCTCCAGCTGAATATCCGCCAGGCGTTCCATGGCAATGGCGCGCAATTCCTGGTTTTTAGTGGATTGTGCAAAATCCTTATAGCGCTCACGCGCGTCACCTTTGTTGGCGGACGGCAATTCCTGGGGATTAACCTTAACGGTGCGTTTGGTAAGTGACTCCAGGGTCTGGTTTTCCGGTTTACGTTGCGCGGACGAACATGCCAACAGCCCGGACACCAACCCGGTAACCAAAACTACTTTGAATAAATTCGTATTCGCCGTTACGTTCATAATCATAAATCGCGTTAGTCGGAAGCCCGATCCTGCAATCGCGCCAGTGAAAATTGCGCCTGATCGAGGTACTCCGCCAGCCGGTCCCGTAACCAGGCCAGTTCATCCACGATTATCTCCTGGACTTCCTGCTGTTGCTGTCGGTAGGCCTCATTGATTTCCTTATGCAGTCGTTTGATTTTTCCTTCCATAGCGTTAATTTGACGGCCATACCCTTCAAAACCGCGGGGCGCCCTGGATTTAGCCGTACTAATAGCCTGTTGTTGCGCTTCCGTTTCGGCAATCAACCGGTCCAGTTGATTTAATCCCTTGCGCAATTTCCAGATGCGCTCATTAAAGGTGGTGCTGATATCCCATTCGAGCAAACCGCGATAAAGGTTGTACTTATATTCGTAGCCGCCATATTCCGTGGCATCCATGCGCCGCCCTGCTTCCTGCAACCGCCCCTTGATGCTGTTGAGGCGATCCAGCAGTTTGAGTTCTTTTTCACTGGCGACCGCCACAATATCGTGTTGCTGAACGATACGCCGATACTCTTCCTCGTAAAGATTTTTTTCATCCTTGAATGCCGCTATACGGTAAATGCCCTGCTCCGGCATCAATTTTGGCAGGCGTTCTTCATAGGCTTCACGGCGCAGACGCAACATATCCTCATAGGTAGGTAAGGCATTTTGCCAATAGTCGAGGTTGGCGCGTAACAGGCGAAGATCCCGCAGTGTCTTGATCGATTCGTTAAACTTGTGACTGGCAACGATACCGGTTATAAAACGAAATTCGGGCACATCCCTGATAAGACCCTCTTCCGTCAAGTCACCGGTGTCATCGCCCAGCGCTTTGGAAACCAGGTAATTCATGAGTTGACCGGTTTTCACTTCGCGAATTGCAGTGTCCAGCCTTCCGATTTCATCCCGGAACAACTGTATCGCTTCCAGGTAAGACTGCATAGCCTGGGGAAACGCCTTTAACTGCTCCAGCGCATAACCCACGGCCAGCAAGGACTCATAAACGGCGGAATCGGTGCGTTTGCGCGAACGCAGCTCCAGCCAGGAGGACAATGCAGTCTCAAAATCCTTTTTCATGGCGTAGGACCAGCCAAAACCCAGCAGTGCCTTGTTGGAGAACGGTCCTTTCAGGCGGACTTTCTGGAAAAACGCGCGGGATTTTTTGGTTTCCTCTTCACCCAGCAAAGCATAACCCAGCGCCAGATTGGCTTTGTCTTTTAATGCCAGCAGTTCTTCGTTGCTGGAACTCAAGCGCCCCACCTGCGCCAGGTATTCCGCGCCTTCGATTTCACGGCCACCGCGAAACAGGGCGATACCCAGGTTATACTCGGCAAACCGGGCATCAATGGAACTGCGGGGCAGTTTTTCCAGTACCTGCGCCGCCTGGGTATATTCGCCTTTTTGCATCAGCAAATTTGCCAGTAACAACTGGCTTTCATTTAATAACCCTTGTTCCAGCGCCCCCTGAATTTGCTCAAAAGCGCGTATCGCATCGTCGCGCAGCCCTTTTTGATAACGAATTTTGCCGATGGTGTACCAGATCTGATCGCGCAGCGAAGGCGCGGCCCGGTCATCGATGAGGTGGCTGAACATGCTTTCAGCGTCCTGGTGTAAACCAAACTGCAGGAAAATACCGCCCAGTAGAATATCGCTGTCGTCACGCTGTTGCGGCAACCGGTTCAGCTCCTTGGCCGCCATCAGGATTTTGGCCGCTTCCAGGTATTTTTCCTGGTAAAAGTAATAGAGGGCGACACCGTAGTCGAGGTCTTTGACTTCGGTTTTGTTGCCAATGGGATCGTCGGCCGCGTTAGCACTGCAGGCCAGGACCGCTGCCAACAACACGCTTGCCAATGAGGTGAATTTATAAGAGAACTTACTTACCACAACTGCGACAACCCCCAATAAATATCCTTTTGGTTATTCCCATTCCTTGACGACAAATTCCGGTTGGAGTTTGCGGGAAACGTCAGTGATTTTTAACTCGATGTACTTCGTGCCAGAACCTTTTTCAAAAACGTGGGTAGTGGCCCGTTTATATTCGCGCTCATTAGGGCCCGGCCCCCGAAACACTGCCACCAGCTCGCGCTTGCCCTTTTTCACGTTGCCGATAAACAGGCGTTGTACCCCGCCGCGGGCCAGGGCTTCCCGCTCCTGCTTGGTGTAGAGGTAGTTGGCGACCACCTTGTCGTCTATTTTAAGTTGGACCGAATCTAACTTAAAGTAATTCCCCACGTCGGTGGACAAAAAGACCGCCACCTGGGTGCTGGTAGGAAAAAGCAGCTCTTCCTCCAGGATAAACAGGTCACGGTTCAGCTTCATGACCTCTTTTTTCAGGTTCTGGATCTTGTTGTCCAGCGCGGCACCGCCGGGTTCCGCGGCAAATACCAGGGGAATACAACCGATTATCACCAATAGTGAAATAAGCTTTTTCATGATGGATCACTGCCTTCTATTACATGGTTTTCAACTGTTCAAGCAAATTAGCTTATTGTTTTTATTCAATTTAGTACCAGACTGAGAAATAAAGTTCGATGACCTCGGCGTCGAAACTAAACGATTGACCAAAGTTGGGATTCGGATTCCCAGGATCACCTTCGTCAAAATCGGTAAAGTTGTCATAGTCAAAATTCACGTGTTCATAGGCAAAACTAACACTGGCCTTGTTAAATTGCCACCAGCCGCTTTGCAGAAATTCATAGGACATCCCGAACCCAATACCCTGGCTGTTGAAAGTACTCAGCTCCTTATCCCTGCCCTGATATACAAATCCACTATTTTCGGGAAGTAAATCAAAATAGAATGAAGCCTGGTCCTGCTGGTATACGCGGTAATGAAAATCGAACACCCAGCGATCCCGAAAGGGGTGCGTATACGCAATTTTATATGTGTGCGCCTCAATATCCCAACTGTCTTTATAGTATTTATATTCAAGCTTTAGCGCTGCCCGGTAGGGCAAAAAGTAATTGGCACGTATGGCAAAAGCATCACTGGTACGGGTCTCAGGATAGGACTCGTTGGTGATATTTGCGATACCGCCAATAGGACCGCCTGGTTCCGCAATTATCGCGTTACGATAGGGATTTTGGGTAAAGCCTTCGTCGCTCACTGCCTCAAAGGCAAAGTTCA
>JASFMT010000355.1:0-4660 GCA_050117455.1 Gammaproteobacteria bacterium
GACAGTTGCGCAGGATCACGATGCAAAAGTGACTTTAATCCCAGCAGCTCAACTACATGTTCAAATTCCACTGATCGCCGGGACTGCGGCAGGCGTTTGTACCCGTACTGCAAGTTCGCCAACACTGACAAATGGGGAAATAGATTGGCTTCCTGAAAAACAAAACCCAGGGGCCGTTGATGGGTAGGCACAAACGTTTGATCATCCTGCCAAACTTCATCACCGATAGATAAGAAACCTTTCTCACACTTTTCCAGCCCGGCCAACGCCCGTAATAACGTGGTTTTCCCGCAACCGGATGGACCAAAAACGGCATTGACGCCGGTTGCCGGCAAGCTCAATTCCGCGTCCAGGGTAAAATCATCACGCTGCAAAAAAAACCGGCCCTCGATCGTCATAACGCCACCATCCGAAACCGCCTGTTCAGGCTGTAAACAATGAGTAACATTAGAAACGAGGCGATAAGCAAACCACCCGCCAGCCAGTGGGCATGGCCATATTCCAGAGCTTCTACGTGATCATAGATGGCGATGGATAGTACATGGGTCTCGCCGGGTATATTGCCACCGATCATCAGTACCACGCCAAACTCGCCGATTGTATGGGCAAAACCCAAAACCGCCGCGGTTAAAAACCCATGTCGCGCTAACGGTACGGCGACAGTCAGGAAACGATCCAGCGGTGACGCGCGCAATGTTGCGGCGACTTCCATTGGCCATTGACCAATGGCGCTAAAGGCTGACTGTAGCGGCTGCACCACGAACGGCAGCGAATATATTACCGAACCGATAACCAGGCCGGTAAAAGTAAACGCCAGTGGTTGGGCGCCAAAGTACACCATCAACTGTCCGACAGGACCATTGGCTCCCAGCAAAATCAGCAAATAAAAACCTAAAACCGTGGGCGGTAAAACCAGTGGCAATGCCACCATAGCTTCCACGATTGATTTAAAGCGACACTTGGTACGCGTCAACCACCAGGCAAGGGGTGTACCGATGATTAGTAATACCATAGTCGTTAATGCTGCCAGCTTAATAGTAAGCCATAGCGCAGTGATATCTTGTGTTGTTAAGGAATCGCTCATGGTCTCATTATACTGCGACTACCTCAATATCGTCCCATTCACGTTTTCTTCAAAGACTGTTACGGCACATCATAGCCTGATTGAACAATCATTGCGCGCGCCTGCGCGCTTTCCAGATAGTCAATAAATGCACGTGCCGCCGGTGTATCCACCAGTAACACTGCTTGTTGGTCAATGGGATCATAAAGCGTCTTATCCACGACCCAGTAATCCCGCGATTCATTGCTGTTTAATGCAATGACTTGCGATAGCGCGACAAATCCCAGTTGCGCATTCCCTGTCATAACAAACTGAAATGTCTGGCCAATGTTTTCCCCGCGCACGGTTCTGGGTTTGAGTTTTTCCCAGATCCCCAGCGACTGCAACACTTGCCGGGCCGCTTTACCATAGGGTGCCAGCTTGGGATTAGCGATTGCCAGCCGGTCAAAACCATTGGTCTCCAGCACAGCACTGTCTTTTTCAATCAAGCCCGGATGGCGGCTCCACAATACCAGTTTACCAATGGCATAGGTAAATCGCGATCCTGGAACAGCTTTATTGCTCTGTTCAAGCAACAACGGCCGTCGAACATCCGCTGCCAGAAATATATCAAAGCGCGCACCATGCTGTATTTGCGCATAGTGCTTACCGGTCGATCCCAGTGCTACAAGCACCTGGTGGACGGTATCCTTTTCGAACTGCGTGACAATGGGTTTTATGGTTTTGGCAAAATTGGAGGCAACCGCGATGCGAATAGTATCAGCAGCGCTGTCGGCTGATACTAAAAACCAGCCCAGCACGACCATCAAACCAATGGTAAAACGATTATGAGTCATGTCTGCTGCTGCCAAGGGAATAGTTAACGACTGAATAAGGGAATTATTCTTTTATCTCGCCCGTAACCCAGTAATGAATTCGCCGGGGATGTTGACGTATATAGCGATCGACCGCATCCTCAACATTATTTTCCTGTGCGTCCAGCAAAATCGCCGCCAGCTCGGCATCGGGAAAATACATGCGCGTAAAAAACTCGGTAACTTCCCTGGGGAAATCCTCCGCAAATCCCTGCCTTGCAATGGCGTGGATTCTTTCGTCACCGCCCAGTACCCGTTGTGGATCTTCAAGAAAACGTAACTTGTAACGTGCAAATATCCAATGGGGCTGCCAGGCGGTGACCACCACCCAGCGCTGTTGGCGGTAGGCACGATCCAGAACGGCGGTCATCGCGGCACCACTGGCCGACACCAGTTTTAACTGGTCGAGCGGGTATTTTTGCATAGCCCGTTCCGAGGCTTGCATCAATCCCGAACCGGGATCGATCCCCTGTATTTGTGCACCTACCTTTTTTGCTACTTCCGGGTTCTGCAGATCCGAAATAGCAGTCAGTTGGTCTTTGGGCACATAGTCCGGCACTACCCAGCCCAACCGTCCCATGTAAAGGGGCCCGAGATTCACGACTTTGTCGCGAACCTTTTCCCAATAGTTTCTATGGGTCAATGGCAGCCACGCCATGAGCATAATGTCCAGGTCGCCGTTGGCCACTGCCTGGTATTGAATCCCGATGTCGGTCATTACCCGGTCGACCCGGTAGCCCATGCGCTGTTCCAGCAATTTTTCCGCCAGTGATGTAACCACTTCCGCATCGGCCCATGCCGTCCAGCCTAATCGTATGGATTTCGTGGAAGATTGAATCGGAACCGCAGATTGATCGGTGGTTTGCTCTGGCGCCGCTACGGTAACACGCTGTTGATCAACCAACTCGGGGCCAAAACGATACATGTAAACAAATAATGCGACAACCACGACCACCGCCGCCGCAATACCGATCCATTTTGCTATGCCACGCATGGGGATCATGACTCCTTTCGGTTTACCGATGGCTGATCACTCTGATCAGTGGACCCACCAAACAACGCCCGTAGCCGTTCACCAATACCGCGCCGCCGGTGATGTCCAAAACTCTGTGTAATGCGATCCAGAATGATGGCCAATACGACGACACCGATACCACCTTCAAAACCCAGGCCCACATCCAGACGTTGAATACCGCGCAACACCACGTCGCCCAATCCGCCAGCGCCAATCATGGACGCAATAACCACCATGGACAACGCCAGCATAATATTCTGGTTCACCCCGGCCATAATGGATGGCATCGCGGCGGGTATTTGCACTTTTAAAAGTAATTGCCTTGGGGTACAACCAAATGCCAGACCCGCTTCCACCATTTCCTTGGAGACCTGCCGTATACCCAGGTTGGTTAACCTGACTGCCGGTGGCATGGAAAAAATGATCGTGGCAATGGTGCCCGGCACTTTACCGGTACTGAAAAACATCACCGCGGGAATCAGGTAAACGAACGCCGGCATGGTTTGCATAAAATCCAGTACCGGACGCACTACCTGCCACACCTTGTCGCTGCGTGCGGACCAGATGCCAATGGGTACCCCGATAACCAGGCTCACAATCGTGGCGGCCAGGACCAAAGCCAACGTTGATACCGTGTCCTGCCACAGTTCCAGTCCCAGTACCAGCGCTAACGCCGCCAGGGAAAATATGGCAAAACGCCAGTTCACGCGCCACGCCCCCAGCAACACAATTAAAGCCGTCAACAACCAGGCCGGCGGCGCTAACAGTCCCTGTTCCAGCGCCGAGGTAAGGCCATCGACTACCCAGACAACGGCATCAAACAACCATTGGGCGTGGCTCAATAACCAGTCGACGCCTTCGGTAATCCAGTCGCCCAGAGGTATACGTCCTTGCTCGATACCCAGTGTTGCATCAAAATAGCGGGACAAATTGAGAATATCGCCAATCATTATTCGGGTTTCTCCAGGGTCTCCAACAACAAGGAACGGGATAGCGCACCGGCAAAGACATTGTTACGTTTCAAGACTGGTACTGGATACGGTGTGGAGGCAACACGGCCCAGGGCTTCACTGAGTGGCATACTGGATTGCAGCGTCTTTGGATTCTTAATATAGGCATCAGCGAGCGCCTCGCCCTTAAGGTCCTGCAGTGTTTGTGTTGATACCACGCCGCAAAGATGATGGTTACTGTCAACGACGTAACCATATTTTTGTTGACGTTCATTGAGAGTTGCCAGGACGGCCGCCGGTGATGGACTGTCTGCCAGATTAAATACCGGTTGCTGCTGTTCCGCCACATCACCCACGGTGTAAACCTGGGAAAGATCCACATCACGGAAAAAGTTCTGGATGTATTCATTGGCCGGATTGTCCAGAATTTGCCGCGGTGTACCCACCTGTAACACGCGACCGCCTTCCATTATGGCAATGCGGTCACCGATACGCATGGCTTCATCCAGGTCGTGGGAAATGAACACCACCGTGCGTTCTTTCTGGTCCTGTAATTTAAGCAGTTCTTCCTGCATCTCGCGGCGGATCAATGGATCCAGTGCGGAAAACGCTTCATCCATGAGCAAAATGTCAGGATCCGTTGCCAAAGCGCGGGCCAGCCCCACCCGCTGCTGCATACCGCCTGACAACTCATCGGGATAACTGTCCGCGTTACTACTTAAACCCACCTGTTCGAGGGCCTGGTATGCTTTTTCAGTTCTTTCTTTCTTTTCCAGTC
>JASFMT010000356.1:0-4648 GCA_050117455.1 Gammaproteobacteria bacterium
AAAATCGCTGACGTTGCCATGGTGCCGGTGCAGCCCTCGCCCGTTGATTTATGGGCCACGACCCATATCGAGCAGGCCATTACCGAAGCAAAGCAAGTCAATCCCGCGCTTCAGGCATTGCTCATCATTAATCAACTGGAAATTCGCAGCACATTATCGCAGCTAATCAGAGAGGCACTTGCTGAAATAGAAGTCGACGTCGCCAGTACGCCCGTGCGCAAAAGAGCCGTCTACAAGTCCAGTGCACTGGAAGGGCGAACCGTGTTTGACATGGGTAAGCGTGGCGCGGAAGCGGCGGAGGAACTGGATCAATTAATTAAAGAGGTAATCAGGCCATGAGTACCAAAGACAAGACCCGTGAAAAGCTGGTCAACTCAATGCGAAAAACCAAGGCGGTTATCAACGAGCAGTCCGACTCAAAGCAGGAACATGCCGAAACTTACGCACCACCTCCTGCCAGGCCACCCAAAACCGCTAAAAGCGCAAAAAATACCCAATCTGAGGAAGCTACTGAAATTTCGTCAACACGGCCCGCCATAGATGGCGATCCCTACCAGAGCCGGGGCCGAATTTGGCCTGATTAAACAGTGAGGTACGAGGTATAGATAATTATCGATAGATAGTAAATGTTAAATCTATTATTTTCTATGGTTTTGCGAGTGTACTATTTATAAGGGTACTTAATCGGATTTAATATTTTTATTATCGAGGGCCAGTATCGTGTCGACATCGGATAATGACTATACCCCCCCTATTTCAATGCCCGACCACCTGATCCGCCATGCAACCCTGCGCCAGCTGCAGGTGTTTGAGGCGATTGTGCGTAACGGTAATTTTACCCGGGCGTCAGAAGAACTTTTTCTCACCCAGCCCACGGTTTCCACCCAGGTTAAAAAACTGTCCGCTGCTATGGGCTTACCCTTGTTCGAACAGGTGGGGCGAACCCTCAAACCCACGCAGGCGGCGCTGGAGTTGTATGAAGCGTGCCGGGATATTTTTGAAACGTTGTCCAACCTGGAAATGAAAATCGCCGACATCAAGGGCATCAAGCGTGGCCGCCTGCGTTTATGCGTTGTCACTACCGCCAAGTACATTGCGCCGGAGCTGCTGGGTGAATTCCGCCAGATGCATCAGGGCATCGAAGTGTCACTGAAAGTCACCAATCGTGATCGTGTACTCGACCGCATGCAGGCCAATGAAGATGATCTTTATATTATGGGCCAGGCACCTGAAGAGTTGCAGGTAGAATCCTATGCCTTTGCCCCCAATCCACTGGTGGTCATGGCGCCGCGCAATCATCCCCTGGTGGGTCAGAAACGCATTCCGCTTTCCCGCATCGCGGAAGAACCGCTTATCCTGCGCGAGCCTGGTTCTGGTATCCGCGATGCGACTTTACATTTGTTTTCAGCCGCCGGCATGCGGCCGCATGTCAGTATGGATCTTGGCAGCAATGAAGCCATCAAGCATGCCATTGTCGGTGGGCTTGGCCTGTCCATACTTTCATTGCATACGCTGACATTGGAAGGCGGTGATGGTCCCGTTGCAGTGCTGGATGTCGAAGGCTTTCCGATTCAGCGCCAATGGCACATGGTACACCCGAAAGGTAAGGATCTGTCGCTGGTCGCGCGGGCCTTTCTCGAATTTGCCATTGCCAGCGAACCGCAAATCCGTGAACGGCTGGAACAGGTCTGGCCGGGATTGATTGAAGCCAGTCAATATGCCGATGCCGGTTAAATAAATAACTGACCTGGTATTGCAACAAAGGCGAAAAGGCGATGGAGAATAAAATAAACGCGTTAGTGGGTGTGGTGATGGGATCGACGTCCGACTGGGAAACCATGCAACATGCTACCGACATGCTCGACAAGCTCGGGGTAGCTTACGAAGCCCGTGTCGTCTCGGCCCATCGGACACCGGATCTTTTATTTGACTATGCCGAACGGGCCATCGAGCGTGGCCTGGAAATCATTATTGCCGGCGCCGGCGGCGCTGCCCATTTACCGGGTATGCTGGCGGCAAAGACGCCGCTGCCCGTGTTGGGCGTGCCCGTGCAATCCAGGGCCCTTAACGGTATGGATTCGTTATTGTCCATTGCGCAAATGCCGGCCGGAATTCCCGTGGGTACCCTGGCCATTGGCCGTGCCGGTGCTGCCAACGCCGCATTGTTGGCGGCCAGCATGCTAGGCAACAAATATCCGGCTATTCGCGAAGCGCTTATCGATTATCGGCGACGCCAGACCGAAACGGTATTGGCGCAACCTGATCCCAGGGACTCGCAATGAAAGATACCGTCAATAAAAGTAACTCATTAACCGTTGGTGTACTTGGCGGTGGCCAGCTGGGAAGGATGCTGGCACTGGCCGGTTATCCACTGGGGCTGCAATTTGTCTTTTATGACCGCAATCCCGAGGCCTGTGCCTCAGACCTGGGAAAAATGACAGTGGGAGAGTTTGACGATACTGATCAATTGACCGCTTTCGCACAACAGGTGGATCTTGCTACCGTTGAATTTGAAAACATACCACTGACGGCCATGGAACACGTCGCCAAGTCAGTGCCGGTGTATCCCGCTCCATCAGCGTTGAGTGCCGCCCAGGACCGTCTTGAAGAAAAGCAGCTATTTGCGACGCTGGAAATTCCTACACCGGCGTTTTACGTCGTTGACGATGCGCAACAATTGGCGGACGCCGTCAATGATCGTGGCGAACCCTTGATAGTGAAAAGCCGCCGGTTTGGTTATGACGGTAAAGGTCAGCTGCCTTTGATCAAGGCATCGGATGCCGAAGCGGTCTGGTCACAGTTAGGCGGCGTGCCGCTGGTGGCGGAACAACGCATGCTGTTTAGCCGTGAAGTTTCTCTTGTCGCCGTGCGCAATCGCAGGGGCGAATACCGCTATTACCCGTTGACGGAGAATGTGCATCAGCACGGTATATTAATAAAAAGCCGTGTTACGCATGGGGATCACCTGCAAAGTATCGCTGAAGATTACACTAGACGTCTTATGGATGTGCTCGACTATGTTGGTGTCATGGCGGTGGAATATTTTGATTGTGATGGTGAACTGTTCGCGAATGAAATAGCACCGCGCGTTCACAACTCGGGACACTGGACCATTGAAGGCGCTGTAACCAGCCAGTTTGAGAATCATTTGCGGGCCATTCTCGACTGGCCGTTGGGCGATACGTCGGCGCGCGGCGATTGCCTTATGTATAACCTCATTGGTGAACCGCGGCATCCGTCGACGTTATTGAATGTCCCAGGCAGTCATTTGCATTATTACGGGAAAAGTCCGCGCCCGGGCCGAAAGCTGGGGCATGTGACGTTATGCGACCCTGACGATGAACACATCAAAATGCTGGAAGCGGTTCTGGATGGTGACGTTGCGCAAATTTCTGAACGTAGCGTTCTTTGATAATTAATCAAACCCGGCGCGCATGAGTCAATGAATGATTACAACTTGAAATCTAAACCTGACCGAAAAACTATTGCGGTTGCTCAATTTGATTGGGAGTTATGCCATGGCCATGGTTGACATGAAAGATTTGATGTATCACGCCTACAAGAACCGCTACGCGGTCGGTGCATTTGGAATCGTTAACCTGGATTTTTTACAGGCCGTGATTGACGCGGCCGAAAGAACCCGTTCGCCTGTTATTCTAAATGTCGTGGAAACCCATTTTTCGTTGTACGATCCCGAAATACTGATGGCTGCTATTATCAGGGCGGCCAAACGTGCCACTATTCCCGTTGCGGTACACATGGACCATTGCAGCAGCATCGAGAGGGTGCAGGCTGCCATTCGCCTGGGCTGTAACAGCGTAATGTTTGATGCCGCCACCAAAAGCTTTCCGGAAAACGTTGAAAAAAGCCGCAACGTGGCAACCATGGCGCACGCCTGTGGTGTACCGGTCGAAGGTGAAATCGGTTACGTCACCGAGTATGCCGACGAAAATGGGGAGTCGCAACCGGATTCCCCGATTTATACCCATGTTGAAGAAGCGAGAGCCTACATTGACAAGACCGATGTGGATTTTCTGGCCGTATCCATAGGTACCGTTCACGGCCGGGTTAAAACCAAGCACCGCCTGGACTTCAGCCGCCTGGCGCGGATTCAGGAAAAAGTGAATATTCCTTGTGTCATTCATGGCGGTACCGGTCTAAGTGACCAGCAATTTCGAAAGCTGATTGACCATGGTGTGACAAGAATTAATTTCTACACCGCATTAGCGGAAGCCGGCAACCGCCAGATTGCGGCTAACCTGAAGCAAAAAGCATCGTCCCATGAACAGGTTTTTGCAGGAGTGCGGGAAAAAATTTCCGAAGAGGTTGAACGTTGCATGAGGGTGTTAAGCAGCGCCGGGCGTGCAGCGGAGGTGATTATGCAATGTCAGCCCTGGCGTAACATCGAGCATGTTATTTTTTGCAAACCCAGCACCTGGGACGAAGCGGCCATTCACGAAATGCTTCACCAGGGGCAACAGGATTTGCAGAAGATCCCCGGGGTTCTGGATGTGCGTATTGGGCGCTCAGTGGATGCCACGAGCAGTCACAACTATTGCTGGATACTTCGCTTTGCCAATGAGAACGTGCTGGAAAGTTATCAAACACATCCGGTCTACGAGGCATATAGCGAAAAATATATCAAACC
>JASFMT010000357.1:0-4645 GCA_050117455.1 Gammaproteobacteria bacterium
TCGCCATAGTTTGAGCGTGCGCAGCGAAAAAATGCTGGCTGCACTCCATCGCGGCAATATGGCTGTCAAGCCGGAACGATACGATGCGTTGTTAAAGGACTTCCAGCGCTCCTGTGAGCAGTATAAGCAACGCAGTAGCAATTTACCTCAGCCTGCCCTGGATGCGTCGTTGCCGATTATCGAGGCCAGGGATGAGATTATTGCGGCGATAGCAGATCATCAAGTCACTGTCATCGCCGGCGAAACCGGTTCCGGCAAAACTACGCAGATACCTCAATTGTGCCTATCCATGGGGCGAGGTGTCGGTGGTTTTATCGGTCACACCCAACCGCGGCGAATTGCCGCGAAAAGCATTGCCGCTCGTATCGCCGATGAGTTGCAGATGGCGTTGGGTCAACAGGTTGCTTATAAAGTTCGTTTCGCGGGTAATGTCAAAAGCGATACCTACGTTAAAATAATGACCGACGGTATCCTGCTGGCCGAAATGCAAAGTGATCGCTTTCTTAATCAATACGATACCATCATTATTGACGAAGCCCACGAGCGCAATCTCAATATTGATTTCTTGCTGGGTTACCTGAAGAACCTTCTCCCGAAGCGACCGGACCTGAAACTCATCATTACATCCGCCACTATCGATACCGAACGCTTCGCCAGACATTTTGACAATGCACCGGTGATCGAGGTCTCCGGCCGTACCTATCCCGTGGAGGTACGTTACCGGCCGATAGATGATTCAACGAGATCCGAGGAAGATGGAAACGATATTCAGCAGGCCGTGCTGGCGGGTATTCGTGAACTGGATCAGTCTCATGGGAGAGGGGATGTTCTGGTTTTTTTCAGTGGCGAGCGTGATATCAAGGATACCGCCTATTATCTCAAAAAGCGTCTGGATCCCAATGTTGATGAAATCCTCACCCTGTTTGCGCGGCTTAGTGCCAAAGAGCAAAACAGGGTGTTTGAACAAGGTAAAAAGCGCCGGATTATCCTTTCTACCAATATTGCGGAAACATCACTAACGGTCCCCGGCATTAAATACGTGATCGATACCGGGCTGGCACGCATTAATCGATATAACTACCGCACCAAAGTGCAACGGCTACCAATCGAGAAAATCTCCCAGGCAAATGCCGATCAACGCAAGGGACGTTGCGGCCGCGTGGAGGAGGGTATTTGTGTTCGTCTGTATTCGGAGGAGGACTACGAAGCCCGGCCACCGTTTGCTGACCCGGAAATCAAGCGGGTCAATCTGGCATCTGTCATATTACGAATGAAGGCCTTGAAACTGGGGCATATCGCAGATTTCCCGTTTATTGATCCTCCTGATCAACGATATATCAAGGATGGCTACCGATTGTTGAACGAATTAACCGCGATTGATCATCATCATAAGTTGACCCGTATTGGTCAGCAATTATCGCGCATGCCGGTGGATCCTAAAATCGGCCGCATGTTAGTTGAAGCTGGCAGGCGAAACACATTATCGGAAGTACTGATCATCACCAGTGCGCTGAGTATTCAGGATCCCCGGGAAAGACCTCCGGAGTCCAGCGATGCGGCTGATGAAAAACATGCGCTGTTCCAGGACCCACGGTCGGATTTTCTGTTTTACCTTAACCTTTGGCAGACGTTTCAACAGCAATCCCGGCAACTATCACAGAATCAACTGCGTAAATGGTGCCGCTCCCATTATCTTGCTTACCAAAGAATGCGTGAATGGCAGGACATTTACTCGCAACTTAAAGATATTGCCAAAGAGCAAAAGGCCCGGTTGAACCAGGAGCCTGCAAGCTACCAGGAGATTCATCAGGCTCTGTGTACCGGATTGCTGGGAAATATCGGCTGGAAAAAAGAAAAGCAGGAATATGTTGGCGCGCGGAACATGGCGTTTTACCTGTATCCCGGCTCGGGATTGACCCGGCAGCCGCCAAAATGGATTATCGCCGGCGAGTTAATTGAGACACACCGCCTTTATGCGCATATCGTGGCCAAAATAGAACCGGAATGGCTGGCCGAGTTAGGCAGGCATTTGACCAAGCACCATTATTCTGAGCCGCATTGGCAACAAAAAACCGGGCACGTGTCCGCTTACGAAAAAATAACGCTTTATGGCCTGGTGTTAATCGGCGAGCAGAAAATCAATTATGAAAACATAGCGCCTATTGAGAGCCGGGACATTTTTATCCGGTCGGCGCTGGTAGAACAGGCGCTTGATACGGACGCCTGGTTTTATCGCTATAATGCGGCGGTCATCGAGGATGTCAGGGCTGAGGAAGATCGTCAGCGAAAAAGGGGTATTTTGATAGATGATGACTACCTGTTTTCATTTTATGACGAGCGCATTCCGGCAGACATCTGTAACCGCACGTCTTTTAACCGCTGGATAAAACGCAAAGAGGCCGAAGATAAAACCTTCCTTTGCCTGGACCGGGAAGAAATCTTTGCAAAGCCCAGCGACGCGGATAGTGAGCGATTACGGCCCGGACATCTAACACTTAACGATATTAAAATGGCTCTGGAGTATACCTTTGATATTGACTCCCGGCACGATGGCGTATGCGCAATCATTCCGCGGGTGCTTATCAACCAGGTTCCGGAATACGCGTTTGACTGGCTGGTCCCGGGTTTCCTGGAGGAAAAAATTACGGCGTTAATAAAAGGTTTGCCAAAGAAATACCGTAGGAATTTTGTACCGGCGCCGGAGTACGCTAAAGCCTGCGTTGAGGCGTTGACACCCTATGAAGAGCCGTTAGTGGATGCACTTGGCCGGCAACTGGAGAAAATGACCGGTGTTGCCGTGCCCGGGGACCTTTGGACCCAGGTCGTTTTGCCGGATTATCTACAAATGAGTTTCAAGATCGTGGATGAAGAAGGCAATGAACTCAGCTCGGGACATGATCTTTCAGAATTAAAACAGCAAATTAAGAGCAACCCGTTTCCCGGTCATAAGAATAAATTGATAGAACAAGAAAACCTGACCCAGTGGAACTGCGGTGATTTGCCGGAACACAAACAGATTGAAATAAACGGCCATCAACTGAATGTTTACCCGGCGTTTGTCGATCGCGGAACCACGGTGGCATTACAGAATTTTGAACAACCGGACGAAGCGCTAAAAGCTCACAAGCTTGGTGTCATGCGCCTGTACCGGCTGCTTAACCACAAAAAAATCAAATACGTGAAACAGCATGTGCCATCCCTGGAACAGATCTTTATAAATTTCCATCATAAGATCGACAAGGAAACGTTAACTGAAGACTTGTTACAGTGTGTTATAGAGCGTGCCTTCATTCAACCAAACCCAAACATTCGTACACAACAGGCGTTTGTCGCAAGCAGCGAGCGGGCCAACCAGACAATACTTGATATTACTAATGAATACGGGGCGATATTGCTGGAGATCTCGAACGCGTATAAAGCAATCACACGAAAAATAAGCGCAGTTAGTAATTTTGCGATCATTGAATCGGTCAATGATATTAACTCCCAACTTGATCATCTTATCTATCCGGGATTTATTGCCGATGCCGGAGAACAATGGTTTCGGCATATTCCAAGATATCTGAAAGGCATTCAATCCCGACTCGAAAAACTGGAACGTGACCCGCAAAAGGACCGCCAACGCCGACAGCAATTTTTGCCCTATTGGCAACAGTATCTCCAGTTTGCGCAAGACCCTCCTATATCTGAAAATGAACGCAACCAGATCAATCAATATCACTGGATGCTGGAAGAAATGCGTATCTCATTGTTCAGCCAGGAGCTGGGAACCCATTTAAATGTATCATTTAACAAGCTTGATGAGGCGCTACGCACCTTACAGTAATCACTATTTGCTAATACGCATCCTGGCTAAAAGATCATTTCAAATATAAGCTTCCTGTCGTTAAATATCTCATAAAATCATCAAGTTACAAATATCTCTGTAATCCTGAAAATGCACAAAAAATAACTCTTAAGTAGTGATACTTAGGTGTCTCGGTGGTATCGTATTGGATACCTCAACTGGCAGCCGGCGCCATTGATATTGATAACTCAATAAACGTGAATGCGTCTGATTAGATAATTGGAGCAATTAAAACGAGATACAACTACTGGGGGGACGATGAATCAGCAATCAACCAGCAAAAAACCGTCTTCGGACAACGTTAAGAGAAAACTGGTGGATATGGTCGATCTTGAAATCATGTTTATTCATGCAATTGCCATTTGTGCGTTTTTGCTGGCGATCGTGGCGGCGGATTTATTGATAAGTTGATCTCCTGCCATCGGTATAGCGATAAACATTCAACATTAGAAATGACAATCAGTTGATACAAAACTGGTTGAGCAGCGGAGTAGAAGCAGTATGTGGGGCTGGAAGAACAGAGCAATTACTTTTGCTCAACTTGTTATAGTAATTGTTATCGCGGTGTCCTACACCGAAATGGCATATGCCCACGCGCGTTTTTTGACCGATGGCATTGTGCCACCGCGCTCGAACAATGATGGTATAAAATCCGGTCCCTGTGGCAGTGATCCGCGTTCAACCAACCCCGCGGTGTTTCGCCCCGGCCAGCAAATTACCGTTGAGTGGGAAGAAACCATTAACCATCCCGGTTATTTCACTATTGCGTTTTCACCGGCAAACGATACCGGGTTCGCA
>JASFMT010000358.1:0-4641 GCA_050117455.1 Gammaproteobacteria bacterium
CGAAGCACATGGATGCGCGAAAGCGATCCTTTGCGTTAAAACTCAATTATTCAAACCCACCCGGTACCCGGGTATGCCAATCCGTTTGTTGTTGAAACTGGTGCGCGACATTCAACAGCCTGGCTTCTTCAAAATAACCACCAATGACCTGCAAACCCACCGGCAGTTCATGGGCAAAACCGCAGGGAATAGAAATACCCGGTAAGCCTGCCAGGTTTGTGGCAATCGTATAAGCATCTGACAGATACATGGTCACCGGATCATCCACGCGTTCGCCCATTTTAAACGCGACTGTAGGCGATGTAGGCCCCATAATGACATCCACTTTTTCAAAAGCCTGTTTAAAATCGTCACTGATCAGGCGGCGCAATTTTTGCGCCTTGAGATAATAAGCATCATAGTAGCCGGCCGATAACACATAGGTCCCGATCATGATACGGCGTTTCACTTCCGCGCCAAAGCCTTCTCCGCGGCTACGCTTGTAAAAGTCTTCGAGGTCTTTGGGATTGTCACAACGATAGCCAAACCGAACCCCGTCAAAGCGAGACAGGTTGGACGAACATTCCGCCGGCGCAACTACATAATACGTGGACACCGAGGTGCTGGTGTTGGGTAGACTGATATCGACAATCTCCGCGCCCATACTTTGATACTGTTTGATGGCATCATCAACAGCTTTACCCACCGCAGCATCGAGACCTTCATCGAAATACTCTTTGGGTAAACCAATCTTTAACCCGGCTATGCTGTCGTTTAAAGTTGCCGTGTAATCCGGCACCGGCTGCTCAACAGAGGTTGAGTCCTTTTCATCAAAACCCGCCATCACATTTAATAACAGTGCGGCATCTTCGGCGCTGCAAGTCATAGGTCCTGCCTGATCAAGACTGGAGGCAAACGCAATCATCCCGTAACGGGAAACACGACCATAGGTGGGCTTCAATCCGGTAATGCCGCACAACGCTGCCGGCTGGCGAATGGAGCCACCGGTATCGGTGCCCGTTGCCATGGGTGCCAGGCGCGCGGCCACTGCTGAGGCAGAACCGCCGGAAGAACCGCCGGGCACTGTTTCCTTGTTCCAGGGATTTTTCACCGGTCCGTAAAAACTGGTTTCGTTGGATGAACCCATGGCGAATTCATCCATGTTGGTTTTACCCAGCATCACCATGCCGGCTCGTTGACAGTTGTGCACGACGGTCGCGTCATACGGTGCAGTAAAGTTATCCAGCATTCTGGAACCACAACTGGTTTTAACACCATCCGTACAAAAAATATCTTTGTGCAACAACGGTATTCCCGACAAAGGTGTTGCATTACCTTGTGCTCTTTGCTGATCCGCTTCACGGGACTGCTGCAAAGCCAGCTCCTCGGTCACCGTAATACAACAGTTGAGTTCATCACTATGCCGTTGAATGCGACCCAGATAGTGTTTGGTTAACTCTTCGCTACTGAATTCACCGGACGCCAGTGCTTGTGAAAGTTCAGTAATAGTTTTACTATGCATTGAAACTCCGTTATGAATTATTTTTGCAGTACCAGGTCTACGATCGTTGGTGTGATATCATTACAAAGGCACGCTGTAGAACATAAGGATGTATGAACCCGCCCCCGCAGGAAGTAATATCTCACAATGTAACGTTTGTCACTCAATGACCTTGGGTACCAGGTATAATCCTGCTTCGGTTTGGGGCGCAATGGCCTGGAAGTGTTCCCGCTGATTGGTTTCCGTTACCTCGTCTTTGCGCAAACGTTGTACAGCATCAAGCGGATGAGCCATGGGTTCAACAGAAGATGTATCTATCGCATTCATCTGTTCCACCAGTTCGAGAATATTGGACAAATTTTTTGCATATCCGGGAATATCATTGTCATCAATTGCGAGTCGGGCAAGGTGAGCTATATTTTGTACATCATTTTTTGACAGTGACATAGTTTTTTCCAGTTTTGTTGCTAAATGCCGATAATTTGTTGCCGATATGTTTAAAACTTGAGAAGTTTACACAATTGGTGCCTTGCCCAAAAGCGTAGGCACTGCTAAATTAGCGCAATCTTACACAATCACTAGTGAGTTCAATACCTTGGGATACTTTTCTAAACTTCGTGGTGCTTTTTCGAACGATCTGTCGATCGACTTAGGGACAGCCAACACACTCATATATGTTAAGGGACAGGGCATCGTATTGGACGAGCCGTCGGTAGTCGCCATCCGCATGGAGCGCGGCACCGGCAATCCCAAAAACATTGCGGCCGTCGGGCTGGAAGCCAAGAGTATGCTGGGTCGAACACCCGGTAATATTCAGGCGATTCGCCCGTTAAAAGACGGCGTCATTGCTGATTTTACCGTCACGGAAAAAATGCTGCAGCATTTCATCCACAAGGTTCACAAAGACAAGTTCAAGTTTCTTCATCCCAGCCCCCGGGTACTGGTCTGTGTACCCTGTGGTTCCACCCAGGTTGAACGCCGCGCCATCAAGGAATCGGCAGCAGGGGCCGGTGCGCGGGAAGTGTACCTCATTGAAGAACCCATGGCTGCGGCGATTGGTGCCGGCATGCCGGTACACGAAGCGAATGGTTCCATGATCCTGGATATTGGCGGCGGTACCACGGAAGTGGCGGTGATTTCACTGGCGGGTATCGTTTATTCAGCATCCGTGCGTATTGGCGGAGACCGCTTCGACGAAGCCATTTCCAACTACGTACGCCGTAATTATGGAACATTGATTGGCGAATCCACCGCCGAAAGGATTAAACATGACATCGGCAGCGCCTACCCCGGCGACGAGGTACAGGAAATCGAGGTACGGGGTCGTAATCTCGCCGAGGGTATTCCGCGCAGTTTTACCCTGAATAGCAATGAAATCCTCGAAGCCCTACAGGAACCCCTGGCGGGTATCGTCGGCGCAGTTAAAACCGCGTTGGAAAAAACGCCGCCGGAACTGGGGGCGGATATTGCGGAACGTGGTATGGTATTGACCGGTGGCGGTGCTTTATTGCGCGATTTTGACCGGTTATTAATGGAAGAAACCGGTTTACCGGTCATTGTTGCAGAAGACCCGCTTACCTGCGTTGCGCGAGGCGGCGGCCGTGCCCTGGAAATGATGGACGAAACAGGTACTGAAGTTTTTACCACCGAATAACTGAATTCGAATAAAAATAACAATAGCCATCGCAGTTACCTGACCACCGCATCATTATTTTCGTAGTTGTTACCTCCCCGCGGTAACTTTTTGCTAAGATGCCTGTTCGTGCGCTTTCGCGCACCATTCTTGCATATACCAGAGACTTTTAGCATAAATCCATAAACTTTAACCAGTTAGCCGGATTACAGCGCCTGTTTTCACGGAGGTTGTCATCAAACCATTATTCATACAAGGGCCTTCCATCGCTACCCGATTGGCGATTGTATGTATATTGTCCATTGTACTGATGGCGGTGGATCACCGGCAAAATCATGTGGAGGCCATTCGGTCCGCCATCTCCGTGGTGATCTATCCCATCCAGTACCTGGTTAACCTGCCTGTGGCCGTGGGCGAATGGATGGGCGAAAGTGTTAGCAGCCGTGAATACCTGATGGAGGAAAACGAGCGCTTGCGCATGCAGCAATTGTTGTTTAAAGCGCAACTGCAAAAACTGGCGGCGTTACGCATAGAAAACGAACGGTTACGCGAACTCCTGCAGTCCTCCAAAAAAGTCGGTGAAAACGTTTTAATCGCGGAACTGCTGGCCATCGATCTGGATCCATTCTCCCGCCAGATCGTTATTAATAAAGGGAGTAACGATAACGTGTACCTGGGCCAACCGGTACTGGACGCCGAAGGCATCATGGGTCAAGTGGTACATGTGGGACCGTTTTCCGCCACCGTCATGTTAATTACCGATCCCAACCATGCAATTCCGGTACACGTTAATCGCAACGGGTTACGCGCCATCGCATTGGGAACTGGCGCTCCCGATGTGCTGGAGATTCCTTATCTACCTAACAGTGCCGATATTGTCGTCGGCGATTTACTTACCAGTTCCGGACTCGGTGGCCGATTCCCGAGAGATTATCCAGTCGCCCGCATTACCGAAGTGAAAATCACCCCAACACAACCTTATGCCACGGTAACGGCCGAACCTATTGCGTTACTGGAACGCAGCCGTGAAGTACTGCTGGTATGGCCCGGTGATCAGACCTCTGCCGATCTGGCGGAACTGCAAACCATAACGGATGTTAGCGGCAAGCCCCCGACACCCGCAGAAGGCACCGAACCACCGGGCAGCCCCGTGTCGCCGCCCGGGGAATTACAAAACCCGGACCGCAACGCCCCGCCGGGGGCAGAAAATGTACCCGTGGAACAAACCACGCCACCACCGGCGACCCGAAGTACGCCGGTTCAACCGGTCGCACCAGCCGCGGCGGCGCAAGGTTCGCCCGACGCCGGACCTCCGGCAACGGCATCCCAACCCAAGGAGGAGACTGAGTGATTTCAGCAGCCAAACCCCAGGGCGGATTTGTCATACTGATATCGTTTGTAGTGGCACTCACTTTAATGATGATGCCATTGCCTGAATGGGCCGAACCGGCGCGACCACAATGGTTGTTAATGGCGGTTATTTACTGGTGTATCGCCCTGCCCAACCGCGTCGGGGTCATTGTTGCCT
>JASFMT010000359.1:0-4635 GCA_050117455.1 Gammaproteobacteria bacterium
AATTGTCGTTGAACGAAAAAATAGCCATTTTTCCTGATAAATGCGACGTTTTTCACAAATCGAAACATCGGCTCCCGGCGGGCTGAATACACCGGGTTCGTTATTTTGATCTCGGTATGCCGCGAGGGCTCGAGGAACAAAGGCAGCCGAATTCAATGTTACGGGTTATTGCTCAATATCCGGTGCCACAGCGGCCCACAGTGGTGCTTCAGTGCCACGATGGATAACGCGCAGAAGCGGCGAAACGCCGGACAGAAAGGGTGGTTTGTCCACGTTCAGTGTCTGGAATATAGCGCCTTGTGCATTTAGCACGATATATCGTGCCCGGTGGGTCCAGTTGAGTGCGGGTTCCAGGTCCACAAAGGCAATAACAACCGGTTCGTCAAAGCGATGCTGAACTCCCGGCCAGGATAATACTTCCCCGGCCGGGATAATGCGTTGCTCCAGGTAAACAATGGATTTCTCCCTTTCTTTGGGGGAAAGGGAGTCAATCGCTTCAGTGGCCAGCTTCTTCCAGTTGTTTTTCACGGACCCCACTTCCTTTGGCGACGGATCGAACGATCTGGCGAATCATTTTTTGTGCTTCGCCGGGCTCCGCGGGTTTCACCGCCAGTTTGTCGTCGAGATCGGCAAGCGCCGGCAGTACTTTGGTCCTCATTGCCTGCCGGTACTGGATGGGATCGCCAAGGCCGTCGCGCAATACTCTCAATTGTTCCAACAGATAATCATGGTACACAAACAGGTAACGCCATTTCTGATGCAGATGCTGATCGCCGGCATCCGTGCCATAGGCTGAATAAACCGGGCTGTCATAGGCGTTATGAATATCGTCTGCGTAAGCGAAGGCTTCCCGGGCGGAGATTCTCCCGCTGTGATCATAGTCCGGATCGGATACCAGCGCGGCGCCATAAGGGTCGGCGCCTGCCAGTGCCGCGATCCAGTCACGGGCAAAGGGATCAAAATCAGAACCGCCAATGGAATTCTTGCCTTCGGTACATGCTGCGGCAAAGGTAGTACGTTCCGCGGTGCTGGATTCGATCACCACATCGTTGAAGCCGCCGGAATGACACTGTTCCATCATAACCACCAGGTCTGAAAATTGGGGTAACTCGCCCAGCTTGGCGGCAAAGTCCGAAGCAGTATAGTCCGGGGGCGAGTAAGTGCAAAGATAGGCTTCTGTGCCGTCATGCCCGCCGTGATTGTTGGTGTGAATGAGCAACAGGTCATCCTGTTTCAACTTGCTCTTCAGGTCATCGATAGCATCTTCAAAGGCCTGTTTGGTTCCCGCGCCATGGACCGGCATGGTATAGGCTGATCCGTCACCCGGCCAGTTCGTGGCCGGCTGTGGCCAACCCGAGTAGTTTAGCGTGCCATCATAATTGAGCACCGTAATATTGTCTTCGTCAAAATAGAAGTGATCCACCAGTTGACGGTACAAAAACTCCAGGTCATTGGTGTGGCGATTATTTGAAGCTCCCGAGAACAACACCGCATAACGTTCCCCCTTGGGGATCCGGAATGGAAACGCAATATCCAGGTCCAGGGTCCAGATCTTACGCAGAGGGTTTTGTGCTACCACCGGCATGTGAAAAGCCTTAAATGTGGGAGGCGGATTTACCAGGAACGGTGGAAAGCCTGCCCGTACTTCCTGGTACAGTTTGCCACTATCGGCATCATGAAGCAGATACCGGCAATCATGCGACCAGTTGGCCATGGGTTCATCATCCACGAAGACCACCGCCGTTGGTCTTTTGATGGGGATTACCTGATGGCCTGCGCGAATCTCGCTCCTGGCCGGTTGCACATCTTCCATTATATATAAGTTGGTGTTGGCTCTGCGTGTCGTCGACAGTCGCCGAAAAGCGCTGTCCTGGACCGCCCGCAGCTTCTTGTCATTCAGGGTTGTAGCCATGGCTATGACTCCTCTCAGTTAACGCGATACCGCATTAATCCAGCACCATCTTGCTACCTTTGGCAGATTTTTCTTTTCCGACTTAAATACTACAAAATTATTTTTCCCTGGATTACTACAAAATCTGTGAATCAGTAATAGCTACGATATGGTTAATGCGTAACACGCTGTCGTAGTAACAAGCTCCATTGCGAAGACCGACCCTCAAATCATTGTATCTTGTAAATCCGGTCCCACAAGAAAGTACCGATACGTCATGGATATCTGGCAACATTGGTAACGCTGGGTAACGCTGAAAGTCACTAAAAAGACTGTGACGATGAAGTGTAAACTAGAGAAATTGCAAAATATGATCGAATGAATCAGCCGGCCAATAACGATTGCAGTAATGTTAATGGCCAGATTAAATTGCCAGATTATTAATACTACTAATACTAATCACAAAACTGTGAACTACCAGAACAGATATATCGTCAATTGATGGCGGTCAACAAAGGTTGAAATTTTTAAGAAAGTTAAGCGTAGCCGGGGAGACACGGAATACAAACGAATGAATATGGAAATATTCAGCAATCCTCTAATACCGGAGGAATTTTGCGGCTGGGTAACGCATTTTTTACAATAACCCCCGATAGCAAGAGTTTTGCTAAATAACAGGACTGGAGTTGTCCGTGGTAGTGATTTATTGTTCTATCACAAGGACAATCGGCCCGTGTTCCTCTAAACTTTGCGGTATTGTTGATTGTTTTATAGTGGTTTGTCGTCTCATCTAAGCCGGGAAAATACGGAATGACAATGAGTCACTGTTCATATATTCACGATATCACTAGCAAGGCACTCGGTTTTTCCGGATTATTGTCTTTCGTAAGTCATTTAAAAATAGGCGTTTTTAGTGCTCTCGGCGTGTTGCTGCTCCCATTTGTGTCGGCCATCGCTATGGCGCAATCCTCTACGGAAGGCGCGGCTGACGCCAAAACTCAGGAAATTGCCATATCAGAACTGGTCAGGATACTGGATACAGAAACCGAAATTGCCACCAAATCCAGGCTAAATGTCGACTTTGTGCCCGGGATGGTTACGGTTTTACAGGGTGATGACCTGGCAGCAAGAGGAATGCGTACGGTTTGGGAGGCGTTGAGCCTGGTGCCGGGATTCCAACGTACTATGGAATCTACCGGCCTTAAAGAACTAAATGTACGCAGCCTGGAAAAGACTTTTGTCTCGGGGACAGTCAAATATCTTGTGAACGGCATTGCCGTGAATTCCACATTCAGTGCGAATGCGTCCCGGGTGTTGGAAATTCCCATTACCCAGATTGAGCGCATCGAAGTCATACGCGGGCCCGGTGCCGCGATTCATGGCGAATTTGCCTATAGCGCGGTGGTGGACATTATCACCAAAAAGCATCAGACAGAACTGGTTGGTGCTGTGGAAAAATATGATACCTACCGTCTCGGCGGCATGTATGCCTGGTCGGATCCTTCCAAAGATATGTATTCCAGTATCAACGTTTCCGCAATGGATTCTGATGGAGCTGACGTCAGTTCCGGGCTCGACAAACTATATCGTAGTGATATCAATCAGGGTTCAATATCCAACGCCCCTGGTCCCGCCAATGAAGATCTGAAAACCCGATTTATGTTTTTTAACCTGGGTTATAAAGACTTTTCGGTCATTGCACAGTACCTGAATCGCGGGCTTGGTGATCATTTTGGCGCTAACAATGTGTTGCCATTTCCGGAAGATCGCATTGTCAATAAACATGAAAACGTAGCCGTGGAACTCCGGCAGGCATTTACTCTAACCAGTCAATTGGATGGTCAGGTCAGTTTAGGTTGGCTTGACTATGAATTCAGAGGTGATGGTATCCTCATTAACCCACCCGGGTATCAAGCAGGCCCCTATACTTACACCGATGGTATGATCGCCAATATTCGCTATGAAGAAAGCCGCTTCAATTTTGATGTCGGTATAACCTGGATCGGATTGGAAAAGCATAAGTTCTACGCTGAACTGGGGGCCGCATATACCGAGATGGGGGATGTTTGGCAGGAAACCAACTACGTTCCTTCGACTGGTGCTCCACTATCCTCCACGCAACGATTCCAGGGTTCCGAAAACTATCTGGACGAGGGGCAATCACGAACATTAAAAAGCCTGGTTCTACAGGATGAGTATGATTTCAACCAGGATATTACATTTACTTTCGGTTTGCGTTTTGACCATTACGATGATGTCGGAGAGAGTACGACGCCAAGGCTGGCAGGTGTGTGGCGCGTCGACAGAAATCATATTATCAAGGCGCAATATTCCAGTGCGTTTCGCCCGCCCGATTTTCTGGAGATGTATACCAAAAACAATATCGTGCTTAATGGAAATCCTGACATTGAGGCGTTAACCAGCGATAACTATGAGCTGGGGTATATCTATCGCAGTAACCAGCAAGTGTATCGCGTAACGTTGTTCAGTTCACATTTGAAAGATGTCATCATTTTAGAGGAGGGCACGTATAAAAATTCGGGCGGTGCCCGCTTAAAGGGTGTCGAACTCGAAACAGAGCAGGAATTCTTTACCGGTTTGAAACTGAATGCCAGCGTTTCTTTTACGGATGCAAAAGATTCCAATACCGGAGAAGACATTCCCAATGTGTCGGATTGGCTGATGAATATAGGCCTGATTTACGAACCGATAAAAGATATCGCGCTAAGCATGCAATACCAGTG
>JASFMT010000360.1:0-4634 GCA_050117455.1 Gammaproteobacteria bacterium
TTGCTTCTCTCGCCGGGCCAGAAGCACTAAACAAAGCGCCAGCAACAGCGGGAAACGAGACTGATCCCGACAGATCAGAACCAGCTGTCAAGATACCATATAACGGCCTCTCGGCACTGCTTGCCCGGTTTGCTGATGCGTATGAAGATGGCAGCTTGCAAGAAATGGTGAACATTTTCTCCAGGAATATTGACAACAGTAACGGTGTCGACAGGTATGCAATGGAACAAGACTACCAACGACTGTTTACTATTACTGACCATCGGCAATTGACGATCAATAACATGGCGTGGAAAACTAAAGAAGATCAATTGTTCGGCGAGGGAAACTTTTATGCGCAAATACGGGAAAAAGGTGCCACAAAAGCGACACAGTATCGGGGAACAATCAGCCTGGTGGTAACCCGAGAGTCCGATGCGCTCCGCATAAAAACACTGGATTATGATTATAGATAACCGGGTAGTCCAAGAGTAAGACTTTTTGATATTTCAAAATATGGGCAACCCCTAATCACTGGATATATCGCACTGGCCACCTAAAGTCCCGCGCTTAACTTTAACCCAGCCGTAGGCTACCATTATGCTTTTTCCCCGGCCGTCTTGGCTGGCTTAACGACACATTGTGAAATCACGCCACGATTGGCGGCAATCCAGTTATATATTGGCCGACCGGCCAGTTTACTGACAAATGGAACATAGAATAGTGGAACCTGCCACCACAATCCGGGTACTCGTAGTACGGCGTAACGATAGGCATCAAAACCGGGAATGGCCTGTTTATCCCGGGTAACCAGATAGAGTGCTTTATCAACTTTTTCACTGGCAACTACGGGAGAGGGATTGGTCCGATAATCACGCACGCTGATCTGATGCAAACCGTCGAACGCCAGAAACGCCGCCATGGATCGTTTACAGAAACCGCATTCGCCATCGTAAATCATTTCCATGGCTCCCATTTTGCGGCGCCACCACTGACCAGCCCGGGCGTACCAGTGACGGCGCATAAACGCCAGATGCCCGAACGCCATCACCGCCGCAAAATAATACATACCAAGCAATATCCCGATACTCAGATGCAGTATTAACGCTGCAACCAGAAAATACGGGCGGGTTTTATAACTCCATATTAAAAATGCATAGGAAATTTCAACAAAAATCGTTCCGTATGCCATGAGGTTAATCATCCAGAAATGATCGGCGAAAATCCCCATGGGGAAAAATGCCGTCTCGTTATTGACCATGGCAAACCAGGGCGCCTCGCCGGACCACCACATATCCCCGTACAGTTTTTCAATACCGGCGGAAAAATAGATAACCGCCATTTGAAACTGCATTAGGCGCTGACAGGCAAATCCCCGCTGGCTAACAGGTAACGGCGGATGCGCATCAAGACCGTATTGTTTTTTGTATTTTCGCACCCGGCGTACCCGGTCCAGGCTCAAGGCACTGCCAATAGGTGCAATACACAAGATTAACAACAGGGCAATGAGAACGGTATCAACCCCGTAGAACACAAATTCGTTGCGATTGAAGTAACTGAGATGACCAATGAGCACCAGCCATTTGACCCAACGCGTTTGCCAGCCAATGAACAGACAAAAACACAATACGACGAACACATAATGGAACGTTAATAATTGCCAGGGCTGATCAAAAAAGACAAAAAAGGAAAACTGGTTAAGCTGTGTCATCTCGGGCACGACATCCCGGGTGAACAGCCCTGATTCACCATACAACACCACGATATCTTCCGGGCTGAACATGGCATAATTAAAAAATATCAGAAAGCCCAACCCCATTCGGATCACATCCAGGGGCACGGTATTTTTTTCCTGAAACCATAGCCGGTTCCAGAACACGGCACACCGCCCTACAACATCATCAACCAAATCGGTCATATCCTGTCCCTTAGTTTTGAATGTCGGTATTTTTACAACGATAAGGCCCGAATTTACGTGTCGTTAGAAATTCCGGATCCAGTGGCCTTTTACCCAGGCGATAGTCCTCGTAGGTAAAGCGTTTCTGGTTGAGTAACACAAATTTGATGGCGACGATCTCACTGCCAGCGTGTTCCTCGCAAAGGTAACGGGCAACACTTTGATCGTAACCGCGCTTTTTGGTGTATTTCGGATTACTGAATAGATAGGCATAAAAATTCGTGTAGCGAAAATAGGCATGATCGAATTTGTGGCGTGCTTCGGTCAACGGATACGTTTTCGTGTCACCCGATGGACTGATCGTCTCATAGCGCAATATACTTCCCAGGAAAGGATTCGGTGCGTAAAAAGGCCATGAGCGATCCAGGTGGAACACGGCGAGATAGTCCTGATACCAATTCATCAGGCCCTGACGAAGATAACTGTCACTGGCAGGTCCGACAATACTGATGCCTACGGCATGCCAGAGTAAAAACATTGACATTAATATAAAGCTGACACGACGGATGCGTTGTGACCTTTCCATGGCTTGCCCCCACTGTGAATTGTCAACCGGGCTGTTATTACACTACGGGATTCAGCAAAATTGCAAGTGGGACGAATGAGGTGTCCGATTAGTGAGTGCCGCCCAAACGCCTGGATTTGAATGATGACGAGTAATAACTGAGTATGAAATAGTCATTTTACGCCGTTTGTTGACAATACAGATTTAAGACTGGCTTTCCTGCCGCCGTTATAAGATCAAATAGCCACCAATCTTTAATTCGCCTATCCGGAGCCCGATCGCCTGAAAGGTTTTTGCCACATGAATCAAAATGTTAACCCCATCGCCGCAGTCACCATTATCCTGATTGCGGTATTGCTGATCAGCCTGATTTTCTGGGCGCGGCAGGCTGCCTTATTGGTGGGCGGCCCTGATCAAATACAACGCGACCCGGAAGGAAATACCATCATCCACATCGCAGGTACATTATATAAAGTTAACCCTTCCTTTGAATTGATGGAGACGGTTGATCTTGAGGCACTGGGCGTTCATCACCTGGTGGGTGATTTTGCTTTTTTCAGTAATGGTGACCTGTTGCTACGGCGCGGCGACTACCAACCGGGGTTCGTGGAAAGCATTGTGCGCTACGGCCGCCTACCGGATACGTCGCCGCCGGTGGCCAACCAGCCTGATGAAGGTTTACACCGCTGCGATCTATCCAGCAAGGAATGCCAGCCCTTTGGCAACAACAAGGTGGACTTCGACAGCGCGTTTCACATTGCGATCGACTGGAACACCGACACCGTTTATCTCAGTGATACCGGCCGGCACATACTGCGGAAATACAATGCCTCAGGCAACGAGCTGGCCACTAAAAATACAGGCTATCGATTTCCCAACCAGATCACTCTTGCCGGGAACAGGTTACTGGTAGCGGACACCAATCATCACGCGATCCAGGAAGCACAAACCAATACAGAACATTTTGGTGAGATTATCGCGACCCATCACGTGGCCGATGACACGCTGGGCGGCAAAACATGGACCTACGCCTTTGCCAGGGTAGGCGATCAATGGTGGATCAACAACATGAACCACACCATGAGCCACGGCGCCGTTGCTATCTATGACGATCAATGGGCCCTAAAACAGACTGTAACGTTGCCGGCCAATGCGGACCCGATCGATATCATGGCACTGGAACACCGGGTGCTCGTAACCGATCTCGATAACATCGCAATCTATCAGCTTGGCTTTGACGGCCAGCGACTCGACCTGCCCTTGCCGGGAAATATGACGGCACACCTTGCTGAACTCAAAGGCAGCCGCGCCACCTATCAGCAGGTAAGTTACGCCATGATTGGTGTATTTATACTGTTTCTGATCGCAGGGTTTGCTTTTGCCATTGCGCAGGCACGCAACGCGGACGACCCGGCCAGTCAACCCAGCGCCAACAAAACAACGATCAACATCAACGATCCCGCCATAAACTGGATACCTTTTAACAAACAGAAGTTACGCATCCTGAAGGTTGCCATGTGGGGCCCGTTTTTACTGGTACCGGTGGTACCCTTGATGTTTCTAAAAGTCGAGAAAACCTCGGATCTTTTAACCATAGCACTATTGATAATGGTAATGGGTATTGGGCCACTGATAACGCGCAAACTGTTTGCCATGGGGGTGGGCACACTTGACGATATGCTCGTCATCAAAAAGTCCAGCAAAGCGTATGCCGTCGGCAAAGGACCTGATATTTTTTATTCAGACACCAACATTCTCATTGGTGACGTTTACATCCCCTTTAACCAGCAGCAATTGTTGTTCGATACCCAAAAAGTCGTTACCGAGGTTATGCCATTGCTGCGTGATGCCACCTATATTAAGCCAGGGCAAATGATGAACATGATTATCAAGCGGCAAAAACCGCTGCACCTTGTGCTCATTACCGCCATCGTGGTCGCTGCCGTCGCCCTGATCATGGCTGGCATTTTCTGATAGACACAATATCGGCGGTTTGTCATTTAAAATACGCATATAATCAATTTATCTTACATAAAACTTTTTTCGCTTCGACATCCCCTCCCCCTGTTGAAATGATATTGGTCATTTCGCAGGCTCTTTTTACCCTTTCAACACTAAGAGAAAGTGGTTAGCATAAGTTCTCTCATCGCCGCCGAGGAGGACTGCCTGTCATGATCGAATTAACCATCAACG
>JASFMT010000361.1:0-4627 GCA_050117455.1 Gammaproteobacteria bacterium
CCCAAAGTTAGCGCGGCCTCCAGCAGGGATGGGTCAAGTTTGCGCGTGGTATTGGACACGACCAGAACTTGCTGGAAGAACGTACCGATAAAGATGATGGCAATTTTGGGCGCCGAGTGAATGCCCAGAATAGCGACCGCTAATGCGCCAAACGCCGGTGCCGGTAAATAGCGAAAAAATTCAACGAACGGTTCAAACAATTTGGAGAAAAAATCATAGGTTCCGCACAGAATACCAAGAGGAACACCAATAATGGACGAAATGAAAAAGCCCCAGAAGATAACCTGGATACTTTCCCACAGGCTTTCGTGTAACCAGTTTTCATTTCGCCTTTTAGGTTCCGTGGTAAACGCGGTATAAAACGCGGTGGCGACTTCATGGGGTGCGGGCAGGTAAACCGGATTTGCGCGGTGGCCCTCAGGCACGGTTTTGTTTTCCCCGGCGAGCTTGCTGACCTCTTCATTAAAAACGTCGCGATCGACCAGCATACCTTTGGTAAAGTATCCGGCATCCCCAGGTTCGGTAACTTCAACCTTGGGGTGCCAGATGAACGGGACATAACTGACCAGTGACCAGATCATCAATGGCAGTACAAAACTCATTATCATGACGATAGTACGCGTCTTTGGTGGTATTTCACGCCGTACTGCAAAGAGTTTTGAAACCGCCATGTTTACTTCATCCGGTACCTGGTTGGAATATGTTTTTGTAGTCGATAGTTATATGGCTAATAGTTACATGGCCTGGCTGAGGGAAAAATCAATATACGAATCGACGTCTTCCGGCTTCTTGTACACTTTGTTTGCTACGTTGAAGTCATCAGAAATCTTGGATGAGCCGTATACGGAATCGAAACCATCGCCCTTTTTCATATACTTTTTGGCTTCTTCGAGTTTGAGAATTTTCGTACCTGAAACAAATTGCTTGTATTCTTCCGGTTTCAACCCAACGCGTGAAGCCATGATCTTAATGGCATCTTCACGTGTCTCGGGGTCGTAAAAGTAATCAACGACTCGATACCAGACCTTAAGCAATTTTTTCAAGTCATCTTTGCGTGTCGCATAGACTTTGGGAGACGCTGCATAAACGTCGTAAATTAAACCAGGCTCATCGGCGCTGGTATAAATGGCCTTGGAGCCGGGTACCAGGTTGAGGGCAATTCCCGAACTTGGCTGCCAGGCAACAATCGCATCCACCTGGCCCGATGCCAGTACCTGCGGCGTTTCATTGGTAGGCACGTTAACCAGCTCAACATCGGACTCCTTCATACCATTTTTCTCAAGTGCATTCAGGAGTAACAGGTGACTAACAAAACCGATTTCCACACCGATCTTTTTGCCTTTCAGGTCCTTCACGGATTTAATGCCGGGTTTGCCGATGACCATGTCATTTCCGTTACTGTAATCATTGAGCAGGAAAATAACGCTCTTGGCGCCGGTTGATCCTGTTACCAACGTGTCACCGTTTGTCATTCCCACCACATCGAGCTTGCCGGCGGCAAATGCATCCATGGAAGCAACATAATCAAACCATTCAAACTGGACCTCCAGACCTTCTTCCTTAAACCAGCGTTTTTCGAGGGCAACCTCCCATACCACCCAGCCCGGCCAGTCACTGTAGCCAATACGCAGCGGTTCGGCGGCGGTTGCCGATGCGCTTACCAGCATCACTGCAGCCACTATCCCCATCATTGTTTTTGAAATCGATCGCATTGCGGTTCTCCTGTAGTAATACGAAACAGATAATTCGTAATACTCATAGCAACCGGTATGCCATTCCTGAAACGCTATGGATAACAAGGGGATAAGTGATTTTTGAGGATTTGCCAGTAGTGTTATCGCACCGTTTGGGTGCACCAGAACACAAGGATGCAACAATATGGGCATTTATATTGATAGCGGCAGTACCAATTGCCATTGAACCTGTGGCTTGTTAGCGTTGTGCTATGGAACTCAAACTATTTAAAACGTTGTGGGGTTTTGACGGCAGCTATGATTGTGCCGTTGAACAAACCCTGGCGGCGGGCATGCAAGGTATCGAAGGTCCCGCATCTGACAGTAAACAACAACGCCGTCAACTTAAAAAATTACTCGTCGACCATAATCTCGATTATATTGCCGAGATTACCACGGCAGGGAGTTATGTTCCCGAGCGCCAGGCAACGCTGCAGCAACATGTTGAATCCTTCAAATACAAACTAGAAATCAGTGTTGAACTGAATCCGTTGTTTATTACCTGCCTGGGCGGGTGTGACGCCTGGCCGGAATCACAAAGCATCGAGTTTTTTCAACGGGCAATGGAACAGGCCCGTGCTTATGACATTCCCGTGAGCTTTGAAACCCATCGTGGCCGTTCCCTGTTTAATCCCTGGGTTACGCAACGGGTGGTGCAACAGATTCCGCAGATCAGGTTAACCTGTGATTTTAGTCACTGGTGCGTGGTGTGCGAGCGTTTAATCGATACGGAAATAGATATTATTCGACAGATTGCCGACAATGCGCACCATGTTCATGGGCGAGTTGGCTATGACCAGGGGCCGCAGGTGCCGAACCCAGCGGCGCCGGAATACAGGTCCGCGTTGCAGGCCCATCAAAATTGGTGGGAAATCATCTGGCGTTCACAACAGAAGCGGGGTTACGAGGTAACTACCATGACGCCTGAGTTTGGACCCGATGGATATTTACATGAAGCGCCGTTTACCCGCGAACCGGTGGCCGATCTTTGGGAGCTGAATACCTGGATGGCCAGGGAAGAGCGCGCGCATTTTGACAGATTCAGGCGGTAGCCGGTTCCGGTTCGCGCCAGCCTTCGACCACGGCCGCGGTCAATACCAGTGCGGCGCCCGCGATTTCACGAGGCGATAGTTGCGTCTCTGTTAATAAGGCAACGGAAATAACGGCGGCGACCAGTTCCATAACAATAATCAGGGCGGAGCGGCCTGCTTCGAGTTGGGTTACTCCCCACTGGGTTCCGAAGGTGATTAATCCCAGAAAAAACACACCGTAAAGACCCGCGTAGAGCGGACTTAAATTATCGGGAATCGCCGTGGCAACGGGGTTAAACAATAAATAACCACCCATTAAAACGGCGCAACCCAAAAACATGGCGCTGACTTTTCCAGCCAAAGGCTGCTCGGCGGTTTTGCGAAAATAAATATTATTGAGGGCAAAAGTCATACCGGCAACGATGGCCGTTACATCCACCCAGTTCAACCCACTGAAAGTTTTGCCGTCAACGTTCAGTATTAACATCGCGCCGGATAAGGAAATGACGACCGCTACCATACGAACCCAGTCGGGTTTTTCGTTTAAGATATACCAGGCTCCCAGTATGCTCCATACCGGTAACAGGTAGAATAGAATCATGACCCTGACCACATTGCCGTGCACTAATGCAGTCTGAAAGGAAAGATTTGCCAGCCCACCGATCAATGCGATCAGCAGTAAAAAACGCATATTGCCTCGCCAGGATCGGCGCTGGGTGAACAAATAGGGGCTAAGTAACAATCCTGCGCAGGTAAAGGCGATAAAAACCAGGTAGATTCCGTCCAGCCCCATCTGGTTAATGCTTTTGATGGGTAACCAGGTCAGTCCCCAGCCGATGGAGCTAATAAACAGGATAGTAACCGCTGAACCGTGCTTCATGCTGATTGCTTTTATTTTTATTTATTAACTGTAAAAGCCGGGAAATGGTTTGCAGCGCCGATAGAATTGCATATCGTGGTTTGGCCATAATATGGCGCCTGTTTCTTCGGCAAGACTTTTTAATTTGCGAATGCTGTTTAGCGCCATGTCTTCCCGGTCGTGCCAGCATAAGCCCGGCGCGATTTCCTTATCGATATTTTCCTGCAAGTCAGCGGCATCGCCCGTCAGTAAGACAGGTTTGCCTTTCGGCAATTCAATCAACATTGACATATGCCCGGCGGTGTGACCGGGAGACTCAATGGCCCGGACACCCGGTGCAAGATCATATTCCTGCTGTTGGAAACGCCAGCGATAGTCGCCACAAAAGTCGTCGCTGAAATACGCGCCGTCGGCGGGTTCAAGCGCCGCTTCGTACTCCTGTTGGTGGACATGGATTTCCGCATGTTGCATATCGCAAAGACCACCACCGTGGTCAAAATGTAGATGGCCCACAAAAACCACGTCAATGTCCAGGGGTTGCAGGCCCAGTGCTTCAAGCCGGTTTTCCAGCTTTTGTTCTTCGGTCATACTGGGTGGGCCGAAGGGAAACTCTTCGTTTTCGTAAAATAGTTTGCGTTTAACAGGATCGTTTATTTTTGAATAATCGCAGCCCACATCGTAAAGTATACGACCGTTATTCGTTTCAATGAGGTAGGCGAGTATGGGCGCTTCGATAATCTGGCCATGTCCGCGATTGCGGGTTGACAGTGTTTTTTCGTATCGATGCGTGCCGGTCAGAATAGGCCAGAATTTCTTTACCTGTGTCATATGCTTTTCTATCCGTTAATGCGCTGTTAAAAATGATACGCCATCGACGCCCACAAAGCGCCGGCCCTTTTCCAGGCCCTCAATGTCGCCCTCATCGGCATTTAGCATCCGCGGCACACGATACTGATGGTAGGATTTAACAAGATTTGGAAATGGAAAAATTTGCTGCTGACTAT
>JASFMT010000362.1:0-4624 GCA_050117455.1 Gammaproteobacteria bacterium
ATGTCGCGCCACTTGACGTGGAGCGCGCCATGCCTCGCGATGATGTGCTTGCCATACTGAGATCGTTAACCCAGCCGCTGCACGCGCAGGGCTATGACTCCGTTCAATTGGCTAAAGACACGGCAATGGCGCAATCCCGTCCCGGTGACCGGATCGTGGTTTTCGGTTCTTTTTATACCGTTGCCGAGGTTCTGTAGGCCCTTGATGACAATACAGTATGCCCTGTAGAGTGTCTGACATGTGCGCAAAGGGCACTATAAAACGACCCGGAAAACAGCGTATAATGCGCACCATAAAAATACCCTGCTAGGTATCTATTACTTTCATAAAAGGAAATCCGTGGCCAGCTTTCTCAAACAACGACTTGTTGGTGCCATCGTATTAATTTCGCTGGGCATAATCTTTATTCCCATGTTGTTGACCGGCCGAGGCGATTTACTGGACAAACAGCCGAAATCCAATGTGCCTCCCAAACCGGTGTATGAAATCGAAGCGCCGGTGGTGTTGCCCATGGAAAACGAGGGCAGTGGGCAACCGGTGATGCAACCGATAACAGGCGACGAACCGGCCCGCCAGGACAGTGAGGCAGGTTCCGCCGAACGCGAAGCCCAAAATGCCGACGCCAGTACTGCTATGGCCAGTACCGCTGTGAATGATGGCAAGCGAAGCGAAACGGATACATCCGCACAAGCGCCTACGTCCGGGACGGATGCCGCTGACCAGGATGACAAGCAGAGTACGGCGGCGGCGAAAAAACCAACCCAATCGGCCAGGGTCGCACCCGAAGCCAGGCAGGAAACCGCGGTTGAGCAAGCACCGGAACCAGAACCTGAAAAGCCGGTGGCGAAAGCACCTGCCAGGGTGGCAAAGGCGGAGGATGCATCGTCATCAACACCAGCGTCACCGAAACCCGTGGTGTCTGGCTGGATTGTACAGCTGGGCAGTTTCGCTGTAGAAAATAACGCTCTGAAATTGCGGGATAAATTACGGAAAAACGGCCACGCCAGTTTTGTTGAAACTTATCAACACGATGGTAAAACCCGCTACCGGGTGCGGGTAGGACCGGAGCAAACCCGCGAACTGGCGAATCAGTTAAAAACCCGATTAAAGCAAGAAACGCAGCTCAGCGGATTGGTGATGGCGTTTCCCCAATAGCTGAGTTGCCGGCAAAAGTGGTAAACTGGCGAAAAATGAGCCGGTGGTTATCCGGCTTGGTGGGACGATTCCTGAGAATTGGTTTTGGTCTCCGTAGTATCAAGTACTACCTTAACAAAAATACTGTAGTCTTTGATTTTTATACTATAATATTAGGGTCTTCCATGGTGTTGCGGCGGCCGACGTGGCAGCAGTAGAACAAATCGCAACAGCCAGGCAATATCCGTTATCACTATTGATAAATTTTTTTCAGTCAGTTGTACCGGCGCTACAGTAAGAAGCAGTTGCACGATGCGTCGTGGATTGTTCATGATGCAAGGGGTTAGAGGCAAAGGCATTTATGGTCTGGGTTGATTACGTCATTCCTGGCATTATTGTATTATCAGCGTTTTTTAGCGTGATGAGAGGCTTCGTCCGTGAGGCGTTGTCTTTGATTGGCTGGGTGACTGCATTCTGGCTTGCCCTGCGTTATGCCAATCCGTTGGCCGAATTGTTCCTGTCGAGTATTACCATCCCTTCCTTGCGGATCATTACCGCGTTTACCATACTGTTTGTCCTGACATTAATGCTGGCTGCATTGGTTAATCATCTGGCCGGTCACCTCATCCGCCGCACCGGATTAACCGGTACCGACCGTGCCGTGGGCGTGGTTTTCGGGGTCGCGCGGGGAACCGTGGTGGTTTCCATGTTAGTATTACTGGCGGGTATGACATCGTTGCCACAGGATCCCTGGTGGCATGAATCCATGATGATCGGGCATTTTCAACAGTTTGCCGTCTGGCTGCAAAACAATGTGGCCCCTGAAATCAGCAACGCATTTTTATATAATTGATCTATAAAAAATCGTTATCAAATTAGTTGTATCAATGCTATTCGTTCTCCCATCGATTGCATAAACTTACCTTGATAGCCGAAATATTCCAGACCAACGAGCGTTAAACAGAGGAACCGAAACATGTGCGGTATTATTGGTATTGTCGCCAAAAGCGGTGTTAACCAGATGCTTTATGACGGGTTAACGGTGCTGCAACATCGCGGACAGGATGCTGCCGGCATTGTAACGTGCGATGATGGCCGGTTATATCTGCGTAAAAACAACGGCCTGGTGCGGGATGTGTTCCGGACCAGTCATATGTTGCGGTTGAAAGGGAACATGGGTATCGGCCACGTTCGCTATCCCACCGCCGGTTGTTCCTCGTCGGCAGAAGCTCAGCCTTTCTACGTGAATTCCCCGTTTGGTATTACGCTGGCGCACAACGGCAATCTCACCAACGCCACGCAACTGAAAAATGACCTGTTCCGCGCAGACCGCCGCCACATTAACACCGAATCTGATTCGGAAATCCTGCTCAATGTATTTGCCCATGAATTGCAGCAAACCAACAAGCTCACCATTGATGCATCTGACATTTTTAACGCTATTCGGGCAGTTCACAAACGCTGCAAAGGCGCCTATGCGGTAGTGGCCATGATTACCGGTATCGGCATTGTTGGTTTCCGCGATCCCCACGGTATACGTCCCCTGGTATTCGGGAAACGTACCACGGAAAAGGGCGATGAGTATGTCATGGCGTCTGAAAGTGTCGCCGTTCATTCCCTTGGGTTTGACATTATTCGTGACGTCTCACCCGGGGAAGCGGTGTGTATCGACATCGATGGCAATTCCTATGCAGAACAGTGTGTAGAGCAGCAGGCGTTGACACCATGTATTTTTGAGCATGTTTACTTCGCCCGCCCGGACTCCATTATCGACAAAATTTCCGTCTACAAAGCCCGCCTGCGCATGGGTGAATACCTGGCGGATAAAATTTTGCGGGTGTTTCCCGATCATGATATCGACGTGGTTATTCCCATTCCCGACACCAGCCGGACATCCGCCTTGCCATTGGCGAACAAGCTGGGGGTTGTCTACCGGGAAGGCTTTGTAAAGAACCGTTATATCGGCCGTACCTTCATTATGCCAGGCCAGAAACAACGCAAAAAATCCGTGCGGCAAAAGCTCAATGCCATTGACCTGGAATTCAAAAACAAAAATGTCTTGCTGGTGGATGATTCTATTGTCAGGGGTACCACCTCGAAACAGATTATCCAGATGGCCCGCGAGGCCGGTGCCCGCAAGGTGTATTTTGCCTCGGCAGCGCCGCCGGTTCGTTATCCCAACGTGTATGGTATCGATATGCCTTCCGCCACAGAGCTGGTGGGCCATGGCCGCAACGAGGAAGAGATTGCCCGCGTGATCGGTGCAGACTGGCTGGTTTATCAGGATCTTGGGGATCTGGTGCGCGCGGCCCGCAAGGGTAATCCCGCCATCAAGGATTTTGACACCTCCGTTTTCGATGGCCGTTACGTTACCGGAGACATCACCCAAAGTTATCTCGATGATATTGATAAACTGCGCAATGACGCGCAACAGGAAAAACGCCGTACCTCCGATAACTCGGTTATTGAACTGCATAATACTGCGTGAAGATCGCCGGAATTCTACTGGGAGAACAATGCGTGTTGACAAGGAATTCGTAAATCTCTAATCTTGGTTGATCGACGCCGATTTGAAATTTCAGCTTGCGGGCGTCTTGAAGTAAATACATAAATACGGCTAAAGCGAAAATGCGACAGTATTAGTTTTTCAGCAATGTTTTACCAATATATTGACTGTTAGCTTCGTTTGTATTGGCCCTGTCGGGCAACAGTTGATTTAATTGATCCTTATCGCAAACCTGCTTTAGCTTGATCACCGTTGGGTCGGTGGTTGAACGTTAATAAAGCGGGTTTTTTTGTGCCCGTCGCTAATGTTGTCAAAAAAAGTATTGTCAAAAAAGTGTTGTCACGTAAAAGGAAATGATTATGGCTGACGATAAAAAACAAAGTGACCAATATGGTCTGGAAACGCTGGCGGTGCGGGCGGGGCAACTGCGCACTAATGAAGGCGAGCAAAGCGAGCCGATTTTTGCCACTTCCAGTTACGTCTTTGAAAATGCCGCCCAGGCGGCAGCGCGCTTTGCCGGTGATGAGCCCGGTAATATTTATTCGCGCTTTACCAATCCCACGGTTCGTGTGTTCGAAGAACGTCTCGCCGCCATGGAAGGGGGCGAACGTTGTGTGGGTACCGCATCGGGTATGAGCGCGATACTGGCCACGTGCCTGGCGCTACTTAAAGCCGGTGACCACATCGTATCGTCGCGCGCGATTTTCGGCACCACGGTCATGATGTTTAATAACTATCTCGCCAAGTTCGGCGTGGAAACCACGTTTGTTGATCTGGCTGATATGAACCAGTGGCAGGATGCCATTAAGTCGAACACCCGGCTGCTGTTTCTGGAAACACCATCCAACCCGTTAACAGTACTGGCGGACATCAAGGCGCTGGCGACACTGGCCCATGACAACGATTGTCTGTTGGTCGTGGACAACTGTTTCTGCACGCCTGCATTGCAGCAACCCCTGGCGCTGGGCGCGGATTTGGTCATTC
>JASFMT010000363.1:0-4619 GCA_050117455.1 Gammaproteobacteria bacterium
GGATTTCAGCGCGCCGGCCAGGTAGCCTTCGATCTTGTTGCGGATCTGGCCGTTGTCCTGGTCGCTGAACTGCACGCCGATGCCGGCGAGGCGATTGCCCTGGGAGCCGGTTGGGGTGATCCAGACGATCTTGCCGGCCACGGGCAGTTTTTCTTTTTCGTCCATCAGCGTTAACAGCATGAACACTTCGTCGCCCAGTTTGTATTTTTTGTTGGTGGGAATAAACAGGCCGCCATTTTTGATAAACGGCATGTACGCGGTATACAAGGAGCTTTTGTCCTTGATCGCCAATGAAAGGATACCGCCTTGTTTGAATCCACCCGGGCCTGCCATATCGTAAGTCCTCTGTTACTTTGGTATTACAGTGTTACGTTACTTTATTGTGGGTTCGCGTATCCGGCATGCAATTGTTGCCAACTGATTAACAAATCTTCCAGCGCCAATTGTACATTAACGGTCGTGTCCTTGATACGCACCGTCGCCACCACCTTGTCGAGATAGCGATAGAGTTGTTGCAGCTGCAATTGGTGCTGCAACGAAGCCAGCGCCGGTTCCCGCCATTGCATGGTGCTTTCGCCGGTGCCAACACCTGTACTATCGACTGTCCCGGGGTCTGACTTAAACCTGATCAACGCCGCCACCCAGCCATAAAGCCAGGTGACCGCCTGGGATAGTCCCACCGCCTCCCATTGTTTGGCTTCGGCAACTGGATCTACTTGTTTTTTGGCGATTTTTTCAAAGCTCTGTAACAGGCGCTGGTACTGCTCCAGCATACCGGTTTGGGCGAATTTCAGGGCGGTTAGCGGGGATCCCTGCGCCAGTACCAGCAGGCGCTCCTTGTCCTCGCCGGATAATGAAGCCATGGATTCATCCAGCTGGCTGTCCAGCCACTGGCGTGCCTGTGCGGTGGCGGGCGCGGTGAAATTGACGACCTGGCAGCGGCTGCGAATGGTGGGCAACAGGTGGCTCATCTGGCTGCTGATCAATAACAGCAAGGATCCCGGTGTCGGTTCTTCCAGGGTTTTCAACAGGCTATTGGCCGCGTAACGGTTCATGGCTTCCGCCGGTGTCACGATAATGACCTGCATCGGCGCAAACTGGCTTTTCAGGTTTAAAAACTGCGACACCTCGCGGATGCTGTCGATGGGAATCTGTTTGCCTTCGCTCTCGGGCTGCACCACCCGGTAATCCGGATGGGTTCCTGCCTTCATCAGGTGACAACCGTTGCATTCACCACAAGGTGGTGACAAATCACCGCTATTCGCCGTTTTGTGATTGCGGTCACACATCAGGGTACGCGCCAGTTGTTCGGCAAAATATTGCTTGCCGAGGCCAACGGGACCGCTGAGCAACAGTGCATGGGGCAACTGGTCGCGCTGATAGCGTTGTATCAGGCGTTGCCAGTTGTCCTGCAGCCAGGGGTATATGGCGTTGTCAGTCATTATCTTTATACATCATGATTGTTGTCGAAACGCATCCAGGTGATGGTGAATTTGCTGGCGCACGCTGTCGATGTCCTGTGATGCATCGACGATACGAAATTGTTCGGGAAACGCCCTGGCGCGTTCAAGGTAAACCCGGCGCACCCGTTCAAAGAATGCCTGTTGTTCCTGTTCGAAGCGGTCGGGCTCCCCGCGCTGGCTGGCGCGTGCCAGTCCCTGCTCCACCGGCAAATCCAGTAACAGGGTCAACTGGGGACGCAATTCACCCTGGACCCATTGTTCCAGATCCGCGATGCGTTGCATATCCAGGTTACGCCCGCCGCCCTGGTAAGCATAGGTGGCGTCGGTAAAGCGGTCACAGATAACCCATTTACCCACCGCCAGCGCCGGTTTAATGAGTTCGTTCAGATGCTGGGCCCGGGCGGCAAACATCAGCAGTAACTCGGTATCATCGGACATGGCGCCATGGTTTTTGTCCAGCAGCAGGTCACGGATTTTCTCCGCCAGCGGTGTGCCGCCCGGCTCGCGGGTGACCACGGCCTCGAGCTGCTGGCGGTCGAGCCAGTCGCGCACCGCCGCCAGCGCGGTGCTTTTGCCGGCGCCTTCGCTGCCTTCCAGGGTAATGAATTTGCCCGTGCTCATGGGCGCTTATTATAAACCGGTGGGAGAATTTTTGTTGTTCAAAGACCGTTTCGGGCCAGATCAGTTCTTGTTGGCGTTTTTGACTTTCGGCATGGAGGAAAACGGCCGTGGCTTGCCGTTTAACTGGTATTTGATCACCGCGTTGTTGTGCTCGCGCAAGGTCGCGGAAAACTTGTGGCTGCCATCACCGCGGGCCACGAAATACAGGGCATCGCCGTCCGCCGGATTGACCGCGGCTTTCAGCGCATCGACGCCCGGCATGGCGATGGGCGTGGGCGGCAGGCCGTGGCGGCGATAGGTGTTGTAAGGGGTGTCGTTCACCAGGTCCCGGCGGCGTAGATTGCCATCGAATTTCTCGCCCAGGCCGTAGATCACGGTGGGATCGGTCTGTAACCGCATGCGCTTTTCGAGGCGCCGGACGAATACGCCCGCAATGGCCTGGCGTTCACTGGGCACGGCGGTTTCTTTTTCCACAATGGACGCCATAATCAAGGCTTCATAGGGCGTGTCGTAAGGCAGGTCTGGTTGTCGTTGTTCCCAAACCTCGGCCAGGGTGTTTTCCATGGCCTCGTAGGCCCGCTTTAAAAACGCCACATCGGTGGTGCCTCGCGGAAAATGATAGGTATCCGGCAAAAACCGGCCTTCCGGATGTTCATCGGGCTTGCCCAGTTTCGCCATGATCTCGGACGGTTTAAGACCTTTTAAGGTATGTTCAAGGTATTCGTTCTGTTGCAACGCGGCCATCATTTCACGGAAATTCCAGCCTTCAACAATGGTGGCCGTATACTGGATGGTATCGCCGGCAACAATTTGATCCAGCATTTGTTCCGGGGTAATGCCGGGCTCAAAAAGATATTCGCCAACTTTAATGTCGTTGGCAGTACCTTTGAGTTTGCCCAGCCACACCAGGTAGCGTGGCTTTTTAATGACATCGGCGGTGTAGAGATTGCGGGACACGCGGATGAGATTGTCGCCCCGTTCAATTTCGTAGCGCATGCCGTCACCACTGATATTCACCGGCGTGTTTCGGAAATTATTGATATCGATCGCCAGCCAGGCGGCTGCGCCGATTACCAGCAACACCGCGATGACGGAAATTTTAAGGAAAAGTCGTTTCATGCGTCAGGTAGTAAACTAGACCAGAGTGTCCATTAGCTTTTTAGTTACCGGTCCCGGGGAAAGTTCCTGTTGGTCTATTGATCGTACCGGCCAGATGCCGTGCACACTGTTTGTAATAAATATTTCGTCAGCGGAAAATAAATCTTCAATGAAATACTGACCGATGTTTACCGGTAATTGCAACTGGTTTGCGGCAATCAAAATCTGGTTACGCATTACCCCCGCCACGCCACAATCGCTTAAATCCGGCGTCGCGAGTGCGCCATTTTTAACCATAAATACATTCGACATGGTGGCTTCGATCACCTGTTCCTGTTGATCGAGCATAATCCCGTCCACAATCCCGTCATCGTCCCATTCGCTGCGGGCCAGTACCTGCTCCAATCGGTTTAAATGCTTTATGCCGGCCAACAAACGGTTACAAGCTAACCGGGTTTTGCACAGTGTCACCTTAACGCCGTGGGTCCAGTGTTCCGCCGGATAATGCGGATAGGGATAAAGCGCAATAATGCGTGTGGGGTGACAGGGTTCGGGTAACCGGTAACCCCGCTGGCCGGTACCGCGGGTTATGATGATCTTTAACACCCGGCTGGATGGCGCAGCCTTATCGTTGTCGCCGTCTTCATTAGCGGATCTTTCAATGAGCTGATGCGCCTCGGTTTCCAGGGTATGAATATCCGGCGCCGGTATCTTTAACCGTTGGCAGCCTTCCTGTAAGCGCGCCAGATGATCGTGCCAGTGACATAATACCGCGCCCTGTACCTTGACTGTCTCGAATAACCCGTCGCCATATTGCAGGCCGCGATCGCTGACCGGCAGGCGATCGGTTGATTCACCGTTGATTAAAAGATGCGACAAAATAGCAATCCATTTAGTGTTGCGTTGTTCAGACCCGGATTAACATAAGGTCGACATTTTATAAAGCCAGCTACAAAGCCAGTAACAGCCCCTTGGCTTTGGCCCGCGTTTCCTGCAGTTCGTTTTCCGGGTCGGAATCCGCCACGATGCCGGCCCCGGCCCGCAAGCTGACCCGGTCGCCGTGACGCGCGAGGGTCCGGATTAATATATTCAAATCCATGCTGCCATCGTGGTTCACATAACCCAGCGATCCAGTATAGGCATTACGGGGAGCCTGTTCCAGTTCGCCGATAATTTCCATGCAACGCACCTTGGGGCAGCCGGTAATGGTGCCACCGGGAAACACCGCGCGGATGACATCACTGGGCGTTGTATCTTTCTGCAGCTCACCCTGCACGTTGGAAACAATGTGATGCACATGCGCGTAAGTCTCGAGCGCCATCAGTTCATTGACGTTGATGCTGCCCGGCACGCAAACCCGGCCAAGATCATTGCGTTCAAGATCAATGAGCATAATGTGTTCGGCCCGCTCCTTGGGATGGCCAATCAATTCCTTTA
>JASFMT010000364.1:0-4618 GCA_050117455.1 Gammaproteobacteria bacterium
GCCGTGGGCGCGCCGCAGTACCGACTTGATGCGGGCCAGCAGTTCCCGCGGGTTAAATGGTTTGGGCAGGTAATCATCGGCGCCCATTTCCAGGCCGACGATGCGGTCGGTTTCCTCGCCCAGCGCCGTGAGCATGATGACCGGGATACTGGATACCCGGGAATTTGCCCGTAAATTGCGGCACAGGGTCAGGCCGTCTTCGCCGGGCAGCATCAGGTCCAGCACAATCAGGTCTATGCGGTGCTCATCCAGCGCCGTCCACATGGCGCGGCCATCGGCGGCCAGCGTGGTGCGGTAGCCGTTGCGCTCCAGGTAGGTTTTGAGCAGCTCCCGGATTTCACGGTCATCGTCGACGATTAAGATATTGTCCATAGTGTCTTTTTACTACAAATCGCTGTTAGTCATGAAAAAACATTGTAACGCAATGTAACAGAACCGGCATTTGCCACAGGCTGTTACCAAAAGCCCGCGCCATGACATATGGCTGTTACACAGGGTGACTACATTATCCTCATGGAAAAGCAGTTCAACCAACCAGAGGAGATAAGACAATGAGCAACATGACGAAAATTGCAGGCGCAGTCGCACTGGGTTTGGGTATCGCGGTTGCCATTCCGGTATTGGGCCATGGCGGAGGTTATGGTTACGGTATGCATGGCCCTTACGGTGGTAACGGCGGCGGCTGGGGCCCGGGACATCACATGGGCATGCACGATGGTCAGATGAATTATGGCCAGATGCATGGCAGCGTTAATGTCGAGCAAAACCTGGGTGATCTCAAAGCCTCATTGAACCTGACCACCGATCAACAACCGGTGTGGGATCAGTATGAGTCAGCCGTGAAAAACATGATTGAAACACGGCCGATGGATCGTCCACGCACAGGCAGTGCCGAAGAACACTTTGCACAGATGGAAGAGCACATGACCCATATGCAAGCGATGTTCAAAGCCCGCAAGACACTCTATGAAACCTTAACCGACGAACAGAAGAAAATCCTCGACGGTTATGGCCCCGGACCCTACGGTCACCATTTCGGGTATCGTGGATAATGGGGTCCCGGAAAACTAAACGACAGGGAGACAGAGAACGTTACTGTCTCCCCTGTTTTTCGCCGCACGTTCAAGCCGTGGATTAGGGGACGTAACAGGCGTCCATAACATTGTCGGACCCGAGGCCGTCAGAGGCTGTTCGATTCACAAATGTGGCGGCATTGTCCTGGGAAATAAACAGGCCGCTGCTTGCCGTGCTGACATACAGCGGCCCACCGCAGGTGGACACCCAGTTGCCGGTGTAAGAGTTTGGCAGCGTGTTTATCGCGGTAAACGACGCACCGCTGTCTGCTGAAACGGCTACGCCATTATTCAATGTTGTTACGTAAACATTGCCGGAAGAATGCACGGCGACATCCTCAAGGTAGTTAGCCGGTAACCCGTCCGCGGTGGTCTTTCTGGTAAAGGTTGCCCAGTTGTTATTGGAAACATCCAGTCCACTGCTACCGGCGATATAGACGTTGCCGCCATCCACGGCAATAGCGTGGGTGCCCATGCTTGACTCAATTGCAGTGAAGCTTGTCCCACCGTTTGTAGATTCGTCCAGAAAACTGCTGCCGGTAATCGCGTATATATTAGTGCCGTCGGCATAGACCGCATTTGCTGAATTCCCGGATAGGTTATTATCCGTAGCTGTCAATACCGTAAAATTCGCGCCACCGTCGCTGCTAACAGCAATACCTGTAGTGGCTACGTATAAAGTGTTGTTGTCGACATATATATTGTCAATGTACGCAGAACTGCCGAGCACTTCCCCAATGTTTTTAATCGTATATGTCTCGCCTTTGTCTGTTGTTATAGCAATGGCGCTAAAGCCACTGCTATTGGATACATGAAAATACAACGTGCCATCGGCCGCCGCGGCGATGTGCTCCACGGGCGAGGCGCTGGCGGGCAAGCCCTGCTGTTCCCAGGTCGCGCCATTGTCTGTTGATTGGTAAAACGAGGGGTAAGCCCCAAGATAGATGTTACCTGCCTGGGTATGGACGGCTTCGACTGTCACACCAAACGTTGACCAGGCAGCCGGCTGGTGTGTAGTAAAGGTGGTATTACCGGTATCAAATACGGATAAGCCCGTTCCGGTGGCGGCATACAGGTAAACACCATCCAGATGCAAGTCAGTTACGTTGTTGCTATACATACCATTCGTCGTCGTGTAATTTGTGAAGCTGGCGCCGCTGTCGGTGGATATGGATAATCCGCCATCCGTACCGGCATAGACTGTTGTGCCGTCAACGAGCACCACATTAACAGTATTGCTGCCCAGACCCTCGACGGTGGTTCTATTGGTAAAAGTCTGCCCCCCGTCGGTTGAAATAGACAGGCCACCGCCGGTGGCCGCGTATATCGTGGAGCCATCTGCATGGAGGTCGTAAACGTAATTGGAACCCAAACCGTCGGCGGTTGTGCGCGGTTCGAAGCTGTATCCTTTATCGGATGAGATCAACAAACCATCAGACGTGCCTGCATAGACCCTATAGCCGTGCACCTGTACTTCATAGATCCAGTCGTAAAACGATCCGCTTAAGGGGAAGCGTTTGGTAAAGCTGGCTCCGCCATCGACAGACACGTATAAGCCATCGTGCGTGCCCGCATAGATTTTACTGCCTGCCGCAAATATGTCTTCGACATAGTGGTAGCTGGCGTTTGCGATCACATCAAACTGTTGCCAGCTTGCACCATCGTCGTCGCTGAAATACACACCCCGCTCGGTGCCACGATAGAAACGGCCGTTGGAGGCGTCCGTGAAAAAGCTCAATGTGTTACCCGGTGAATGGGTATTGACAAAACTGGTTGGCGACGGACCTGCTCCGCGGGATATTCCGTCGCTGGTAGCGGCAAAGGTAAATCCGTTTGTTGATACGGAGTACTGTTGTTTGCGTTCCACCTCGCGATTGCCGGCGTTATCCTCAGCGAAATAACGCAGCAAGGTATCGCCTACGTTAATGCTAATCGGGCCTGCACTGGCCGCTTCGACTACGGTTCCGTTTGCCGGTGACACTGAGGGTGTACTGCCGTCGGTGGTATACACAATGCGCGCGCAGCCACTACCGGCACTATCATCACAGGTCAGTGTAACCGACTGGGATGTTGTGAAAACACCACCGGCGAGTGATGCCGTGGTGACAGGCTCAGCGCAATCTGTCGTTGTGGTAAAGGCCCAGGTGTAATCATTTTCCAGCGCGTTACCCGCCAGATCTGTGACCGCGGTGGTGAGCGTTGCGGTGTGAGTAGTATTACAGGCCAGGCGCTCAAAAGGTGTGAAGGTCACCGTGTCTGTGACATCGTCGTAACTGATTGTACCCGTAACGCCATTATCGACGTAAAAGTTCGCGTCGGTGAGTGTTGACTGTAAAATGGGTTCATCGAACACCGCGCTTAACGATGCCGTTAGCATGACGCCGCTGGCGGTATCCGCCGGATCGGTACCGGTAACCGTGGGCGGCACTTTGTCAATAACATAGTTTACGGTTTGTACCGTTTCCGCATTGCCTTCCACATCGGTGGAGAAAAATTTCAGCGTTGTAGTGTCTGCAATCTCGACGGGGATACTGTAAACCGAAGACGATGTGGTCGGGGTATTTCCATTGGTCGTATAATAGGTATTGGCGCAACCTGTTCCCGTTGCACCGTCATCGCAGGATAAAGTAACGGTTTGCGTTGAATTGTAATAACCTTCGGGGACATCAAAGCTTGTTACCGGGGGCGTCGTATCAGGGGTTGCGCGCGTAAAAAACCCCCAGCCACCACCGGCAAAGCTTTCGCCATTGGATCCGGTAATCGTATTACTGATGGCAACCACGTATGCGGAATCATAGACAAGATCACTGGACGGCGTGAAGACCACCGTATAATTTTCACCATCCAAAACATAACTCCCGGCAATCGGCAACCCGCCGTTACTTACCGCGAATGTATTCGTATCAATCGTTGACATGTTTACGCACGTGTTGAACGTCGCGCTGATACTCGTGTGTACACTCACATTGCTGGCGCCGTTTGACGGCGAAACAGATGTTAACTGTAAATCCGAAACGGCGGCATCGGTACAGGGAGTGGCTTGAGCGGATTGATTCCCGCTGTTACCTCCACCCCCACCGCCACCGCAGGCGGCAAGCATTCCGATACAGATATAGAGAGTGAGATTAGCAAGGAAATACTGTCTGTAATTTGTCATACGCTACTCTTTTGCTAACTGTCTATTTTGATTTGCAGAACATACCAGTACGATGCCGGGGAGTGCCAGCCCAGCGGAGCGACGGTGATTATATGTCCATTATTCAATCATTTAACGGATTATGGCTTTGTTTTTGTAGAGGCTCTCGACAAGGAATTAACACTTTGTGAACGCGTTACCATTTTGTGTTACCGCCATGAGCAAGATACCGATCCTTTTGACTATCAGACCTTGCGGTTGAAACATCAGTAACAATTCCGATCGATCGGTCAGTAAAAGGTTGTAATCCATGTTGCAAACGGAAGCGTCGCCAGGCTTATATTTGCAATATATAAGTATTAAGGTGGTACCGATCCGATACTGTAACGATCAAAATATTTCCTTCTTG
>JASFMT010000365.1:0-4606 GCA_050117455.1 Gammaproteobacteria bacterium
CGTGTTTTTTGGTCCCTTTGAACATCATATGTTCCAGGACGTGGGCGACCCCCGTGCTGCCGTTTTTTTCGTAGCTGCTGCCCGCCTTATACCAGATCTGGGAAACCACCACCGGTGCCCGATGATCTTCCTTGACCAGCACCTTTAAACCATTATCCAGTTTAAATTCGTGCACCCGCGGATTTGCTGTTTTGCCATCGCTGGCCGCCATCGCCGGTTGGGATTCCGTTGCTGCGGCAGGCGTTTTGTCGCCGGCCGACGAGGGCGTTTGTGTCGCAGTGGATTCGGTTTTTTGTTGGTCGGGGCCGGAGTCGCACCCGGTCAGTGAGGTAAAAACCAGCACCAATAATATTGCCGTGATAGTCCGATATCGGCATCTACTCATAGGAATTCTCTCTTGTTACGGGTTAGTGTGAGTAATCGTGGAGTTACGGGCGTCATCGTTATTGTTATATCCATGTTTAACCTGGCTGATCCTGTCAGAAATAGGGTTTAAAATCAAAAGTTTCAATGCATTCAATGGTTCAATCCATTCAATGATAGTGCCAGTATTGATGGTGTATTTAACAAGGCTTTTGTAAAAAATTTGTGCGCCCGCCGCGCGGATTTTCGTTACAATTTGTCTCTTCCCGGTAGCCGGGCAGTGACGACAGATGCCGTTCGACGATAGCCATAACGACAAGACGGCGAGTTCCTACACAAATTCATGAGACAGTCAGCATTTATGTTTGGTTTCAAAAAGCGAAAACCGGATCAGACAAACGATCAAAAGGATTCAAACGACAGCGACGAAGCCCGGGATGAAACGATATCGGCCGAGGAAAGTACATTAGCCGAACCGTCCGCTGAACCAGCCTCGGATAACACTCCATTGCCATCAGCGGAACAGGGGTCGAAAAAGCCGGGATTATTTGCCCGCCTGAGCAAGGGACTGAAACGCACCCGCTCCGGTTTTACTGAAGGGGTGGCCAGCCTGGTACTGGGCAAAAAAGCGATCGATGACGAGGTGCTGGAAGATATCGAGGCTTTATTGCTGGGCGCGGATGTGGGCATCGAAGCCACCGAAGCCATTATTGATGATCTGACCGCACGCCTGAAACGCAATCAGCTCAACGATACCGAGGCGTTATTCCAGGCGCTCACCGAAGACATGCTCAATATACTGGAGCCTGTTTCCAAACCGTTAGCGATCCCCGATTCCGATAAACCTTTTGTCATCTTAATGGTGGGGATCAACGGCGCGGGTAAAACCACCACCATCGGCAAACTGGCCAAACGCTTTCAGCACGACGGGCGCAGTGTCATGCTGGCGGCCGGCGACACGTTTCGTGCCGCGGCGGTGGAACAATTGCAGGAGTGGGGCAAACGCAATGACATCCCCGTGATCGCACAGCAAACCGGCGCCGATTCGGCGTCTGTTATCTATGATGGCGTACAGGCGGCGCACGCGCGAAAGATGAATGTTTTGATCGCCGATACCGCGGGCCGGTTACACACCCAGGCGAACCTGATGGAGGAACTGAAAAAAGTCCGCCGCGTTATCACCAAGCTCGATCCGGACGCGCCTCATGAAGTCATGATCGTACTGGATGCCAGCATTGGTCAGAACGCGGTGTTGCAGGCCAAACAGTTTCAGGAAGCGGTGGGTGTCTCCGGCGTTGCCTTAACCAAACTGGACGGCACCGCCAAGGGTGGCGTCATCTTTGCCATTGCCCGGCAACTGGGCATCCCTGTCCGTTACATTGGTATCGGCGAAGGCATCGATGATTTGCGCGACTTTAACGCCAAAGATTTTGTGAACGCGTTATTGCAACACGACGCTGAAACCACCGCAACACCGGACAATACCGGGTCATGATTAATCTGGTTAATGTTTCCAAGCGTTACCCCGGAGGCCATGAAGCGTTAACCAATGTGACTTGCCATCTGGAAAAAGGTGATATGGCCTTTTTAACGGGGCATTCAGGGGCGGGGAAGAGTACCCTGTTAAAACTCATCACCATGGTGGAACGCACTACGCGCGGTGAAATCGTGCTGGATGGTAAGAACCTGTCACGGGTGCGCCGGCGCCAGATTCCCTTTATTCGCCGCAAGATCGGCATGGTGTTCCAGGACCATAACCTGTTATATGACAAAACGGTTTTCGATAATGTGGCATTGCCGCTGATCATCGCCGGTGAACACCACAGTGAAACGGGGCGCCGGGTACGGGCGGCGCTGGACAAGGTGGGTTTACTGGGCCGTGAAAAACAATATCCAGTGACTTTGTCCACGGGGGAGCAACAACGGGTCGGTATCGCGCGCGCCGTGGTAAACCGGCCGCCGGTGCTGTTGGCGGATGAGCCTACCGGCAACCTGGATCCCGACCTGTCACGGGAAATCATGGCGTTATTTGAAGCGTTTAATAATATCGGCACCACGGTCTTGATTGCCACCCACGATCTGGAACTCATTAAACAAATCCCGCAGCGGTTACTTACCCTGCAACAGGGGCGGTTGGTGGCGGATACTTCCGTGCCGGAGCTCATTCGCACCGCTTGATTTGGTTGTCCGGCAGCGGATAAAACTTCGGTGTCTTTAGTAAATTAGTCATGCGCAACAAGCCAAACCGACAACGTAAAAAATCCCAGGCGCGGCGGCAACCGCCTGCCAAAACCGCAAAAGCGGCAGCCAACTTGGAAATGGAATCCCGTGGCCGTTCGCGAACACGTACTCCGGTTGGCAAGTATTTGTTACATCACGGTTGGGTCGCCAAAACATCATTCGCCCAACTATTACAGACACCTTTATCAACGCTGCTTACCGCGGCCGTCATTGCCATTGCTTTATCGCTGCCCACCGGGCTATTCCTGTTGCTTGACGATCTGCAATCCATCGTGGTGGGCTGGCAAGGCACTGCGCAGATCTCCGTGTTCATGAAAAAATCCGCGTCGGATAGCGAGGCCAGGGGCGTTGCCAACACGGTGCAGCAGTGGTCGGAGATCGACAACGTACAATTTATCAGTGCTCAACAGGCATTGCAGGAATTCGAGCAACAATCGGGATTCGGTGACGCACTGGGTATTTTGAATGAAAATCCGCTACCGGCGGTGCTGGTGATCCGGCCCAATAGCCAATACCTGGCGACCGAACAACTCAAATCGCTGGCTGACAGGCTGCAGCAACTGCCCACGGTGGATCTGGTTCAGCTGGATTTTCAATGGATCGAGCGGCTCAATACCATCATTGCCATTGGTAAACGCGGGGGGATTCTGCTCTCGGCATTGCTGGCGATCGCCGTATTGGTGGTGATCGGCAACACCATCCGGCTGACTATTTACAACCGCCGCCAGGAGATTCTGGTGACCAAGCTGATCGGCGCTACCAATCGGTTCATTCGCCGGCCGTTCCTGTATACCGGCTTCTGGTACGGGGTGCTGGGCGCAGTGCTGGCCGGCGTATTGATTTCCTTACTGTTTTGGCTGCTCAGTGAGCCGGTGCGGTCGCTGGCCACCCTCTACAACAGTCCCTTCGAACTCACCGGCCTGACCCTGGGCGACGCGGCGCTGGTTTTCGCCACCGCCATCGGTCTGGGGCTGCTGGGGTCATGGATCGCCGTTACCCGCCATATTCAGGCCATCGAGCCCAAATAATTGCCGAGCGACTGACAAATTTCAATTAACCTTTTGAAATACATGGTAAATTGAACCCTCGGCGAACTTTTGCTAGGGTTAGCACTCAAATTCCGCGAGTGCTAAAATATTTTGGCACTCAGCTAAATCGAGTGCTAAACTTTTGCAAACACAAGAAGGTAAGGGGAAAATGAAGACGATGATGCCATCAAACCATGCTTTGGATCTGGTCAATACCAGCGGCAGCCTGGAAGCTTATATTCAAGCCGCCAATAAAATGCCCATGCTGGAAGCCGACGAGGAGCGTGAGCTTGCCACCCGTCTGCAAGAAGACGGCGACCTGGAAGCGGCCCGGCGTCTGGTTATGTCTCATTTACGCTTCGTGATCCACATTGCCCGCGGCTATAGTGGCTACGGCCTGGCGCAAGCCGACCTGATCCAGGAGGGCAACGTGGGCTTGATGAAAGCCGTGAAGCGTTTTGACCCCACCATGAACGTGCGCCTGGTGTCTTTTGCCGTACACTGGATCCGCGCGGAAATCCATGAATTTATCCTGCGTAACTGGCGCATCGTGAAACTGGCCACCACCAAGGCCCAGCGTAAAATGTTTTTTAACCTGCGCAAGAACAAAAAGCACCTGGGCTGGTTCAGCCGCGAAGAAGTGGAAAACGTGGCGAGAGACCTGAACGTCACGCCGGAAGTGGTGCTGGAAATGGAAAAGCGCATGAGCGGCCACGATGCATCGTTTGACGGTTATGGCGACAGCGGTGACGATGACGACTACACGCCCGCGCCCGCCGGTTACCTGCAGGACCTGAGTCACGAACCGTCTGCATTGCTGGAGCAGGAAAATTCCACCAGCCACGACAACGAACAACTGGCCCAGGCCATGGAAACACTGGATGAGCGCAGCCGCGATATTTTGCAACAACGCTGGTTATCGGAAAAGAAATCCACGCTTCATGACCTGGCGGCACAATATAACGTATCCGCTG
>JASFMT010000366.1:0-4606 GCA_050117455.1 Gammaproteobacteria bacterium
GGGGGGTGATCCCCAATATGACCTGGCGACCGAGCTGCTGCGGTTTACCTTTCCCTACATATTCTTTATTTCCCTGACGGCCCTGGCCCAGGGCATTTTAAACTCCTACGGCAAGTTTGCCATTCCCGCCTTTACCCCGGTACTGCTGAATATCTGCCTCATTGCAGCCGCCGTCATTTCCTCGGTCTACATGGATGAAAACATCCACGTGTTGGCGTGGGGGGTATTTATTGCCGGCATTGTACAATTGCTGTTTCAGTTTCCCTTTGTGATGCAATTGAAAGTACTGGGCAGGCCGCGCTGGGCGTGGCGCTCGCCGGGGGTGGACAAGATCAAGCGCCTGATGGTGCCGGCGGTGATCAGCTCGTCCGTGCAGCAGATCAATATTGTTATCGATATTATGATTGCATCGTTTCTCATTCCCGGTAGTATTTCCTGGCTTTATTACGCGGATCGCCTGGTGGAGTTTCCATTGGGTGTTTTCGGTATTGCTATTGCCACCGTCATATTGCCCAGCCTGTCGGCGAAGTTTGCCGAGGCCAATCCCGAGAAATTCAATCGCATGCTCGATTGGGGGTTACGGCTGTCTTTGGTCATCGGCGCGCCCGCCACGCTGGGCCTGATGCTACTGGCGATGCCCATGATCAGTACTATTTTTCACTACGGGGACTTTGATAGTCGCGATGTTCACATGTCGCAGCTGGCGCTGGTGGCTTACTCGGTAGGGCTGTTGGGGTTCATTTATGTGAAGGTGTTATCCCCCGGTTATTTTGCCCGCCAGGACACCAAGACCCCCATGAAAATTGCCATTGTTACCATGGTGATTAAAATCATCTCGACTATCGCCATTGTGCTGGCAATGGTGAACCTGGCCTATGAAGCCCCCCATGTGGGATTGGCCGCGGCCACTGCGGCGTCGGCTGTCCTGCAATCGTGGCTGCTCTATTGGGGGCTGGTCAAGTCCGGTGTCTATAAGCCGGAATCGGGCTGGTTACTGTTTTTGCTCAGGATCGGTCTGGCCTGTGTATTGATGTCGGCAGTGCTGTACTGGAACGTGGAAGGTGTCGCTGCCTGGGAGGCCTGGTCCGTGTGGGAACGTATTCTGCGGCTCACGTTATGGGTCGGTGTTGGCGGTGGCGTTTACTTGCTCAGTTTGTTATTAACGGGATTTAATTTTAAAGATTTGCTCAAGCACGAGTAACATCATTAAACATTGACCGTACGCACTCATGGAATTTATTCGCGGACTGCACAATCTCAAATCCCGCCACCGGGGCTGCGTCGCCACCATTGGTAATTTCGATGGTGTGCATCTCGGTCATCAGGCCGTGGTGGCACAGGTTCGGGAAAAAGCGCAGGACATGCAATTGCCGTCGGCGCTGATTACCTTCGAACCGCAACCGCAGGAGTATTTTCGCCCCCGGCAGGTGCCGGCCCGGCTGACCCGGCTGCGGGAAAAGCTCGAAGTACTGGAAACACTCGGTATCGACCGGGTTATGTGCCTGCCGTTTAACGCGCAGCTGGCCAGGCTAAGCGCAGAGCAATTTGTGGAGCAGATCCTGGTGGAGGGGCTGGGTATCAAATACCTGGTGGTGGGTGACGATTTTAAATTTGGCAAGGGGCGTACCGGGGATTTTCACTATTTGTCGTCGGTATCGGTGCAATTGGGATTTGAAGTGAGCGATACCCGGACCCTGGATTTTCAGGGTGGACGGGTGAGCAGTACCCGGGTGCGCAATGCGTTGGGCGAAGGTGACCTGGCACTGGCGCACCAGTTGCTCGGGCGAAATTATGGCATGTGCGGCAAAGTCGCCCACGGTGACAAGCGCGGCCGCACCATTGGTTTTCCCACTGCCAACATATACTTGCATCGTAAATCATCGCCCGTATATGGGGTTTATGCAGTGCAGTTACACAGCCGCGATCCGCGCATCGGCACGGAGCCGGTAAACGGTGTGGCCAACGTGGGGCAACGGCCGACGGTCGGGGGGACCCGCACCCTGCTGGAAGTGCATTTGTTTGATTTTGACGCTGACATATACAGTGCCCATGTGCAGGTGACTTTTCTCCATCGAATACGCGATGAGAAACGTTTTGAATCTTTCGAAGCGTTGAAAGCGCAAATCCAGCGCGATACCGGCGAAGCCAGGGCGTTTTTCGCTGGATGATTAACCGTTCAAACGGTTAGAATAACCGGTTTCGCCAATCACTTAAACCTGACAGAAACAGCAGACAACCGTGGCAGATTACAAGGACACTCTTAATTTACCGAGCACGGACTTTCCCATGCGCGGCAACCTGGCCCAACGCGAGCCCCAAATGCTAAAGCGCTGGGATGATATGGATCTTTACCAGAAAATGCGCGAGCAGGCGCAGGGGAAACCCGTTTTTATATTGCATGACGGCCCTCCATACGCCAACGGTGACATTCATATCGGTCACGCCGTTAACAAGATACTGAAAGACATTATCGTTAAGTCCAAAGTACTAAACGGCATGGACGCTCCCTATGTGCCCGGCTGGGATTGCCACGGCTTACCCATTGAACTGCAAGTGGAAAAGAAAAAGGGCAAGGCGGGTGTTAAGATTTCCGAACAGCAATTCCGCCAGGCCTGTCGCGACTATGCGCAGCGCCAGGTAGACGGCCAGCGCAAGGATTTTATCCGGCTGGGCGTGTTCGGCGACTGGGATAATCCGTACCTGACCATGGATTATCAAACCGAAGCCGATATCGTTCGGGCGCTGGGTGCCATCATCAATGCCGGTCATCTCCATAAAGGCAGTAAACCTGTCCATTGGTGTGCTGACTGTGGTTCAGCATTGGCGGAAGCGGAAGTTGAATACGAAGATAAAACGTCGCCGGCCATCGATGTGCGATTTAAAGTGGTGGACGATGCGGACTTTATGTCCCGTTGTCATTCCGCCGATGGCAAGGAACACAGCGGTAAAGGTCCGATTTCCGTCGTCATCTGGACCACCACGCCCTGGACGTTACCCGCCAACCAGGCGGTGGCGTTAAATCCGGAACTGGATTACGTCGTGGTTGAAGTTGACGGCCAGTACGGTGTCGAACGCCTGGTATTGGCCGATGCGTTGCTCAAGGACACCATCGGCCGTTATGAATGTGAAGAACACCATGTGGTGGCATACTGCAAGGGTGCCGACCTCGAAGGCGTCAAGCTGCATCATCCATTTTATGAACGGGAAGTGCCTGTGATTCTGGGTGATCATGTCACCACCGAATCCGGTACCGGTGCCGTGCATACTGCGCCCGGTCATGGCCAGGACGACTACGTGGTGGGGATGCGTTACAACCTGCCGGTGGAGAACCCGGTGGGTGGCAACGGCTGTTTCCTGGAAGGCACGGAACTGTTTGCCGGCGAACACGTATTCAAGGCCAACGATCATGTCATCGAAGTATTAAAAGCCAAGGGTGCGCTGGTTCACGATGAATCCCTGCGCCACAGTTATCCCCATTGCTGGCGCCACAAAACACCGATTATTTTCCGCGCCACGCCGCAATGGTTTATCAGCATGGATCAAAACGGTTTGCGGGACACCGCCATGCAGGCCATCAAGGATACCCGCTGGATGCCCGACTGGGGACAGGCGCGCATTGAAGGCATGGTAAAGAACCGGCCGGACTGGTGTATTTCCCGGCAGCGTACCTGGGGTGTGCCGATTCCCCTGTTTGTCAACAAGCAAAGCGGTGAACTGCATCCGGAAACGGGGCGCTTGATTGAAGATGTTGCCAAACGCATTGAACAGTCGGGCATCGATGCCTGGTTCGGTTTGTCCGCTGAAGAGTTGCTGGGCGCCGATGCTGAAACCTATGACAAGGTTACGGATACCCTGGACGTGTGGTTTGATTCCGGGGTGACGCATTATTCCGTTCTGGAGCGCAATCCACAGTTGTCGGTTCCCGCGGACTTGTATCTGGAAGGTTCCGATCAGCATCGTGGCTGGTTTCAGTCGTCGTTGCTGACGTCGGTGGCCATGCGCAATGCCGCGCCCTACAAAGCGGTGCTGACCCATGGTTTTACCGTGGATGCCAAGGGCCAGAAGATGTCCAAGTCCAAAGGCAACGTGGTGGCGCCACAAAAAGTGATGAATCAGTTAGGCGCGGACATCCTGCGTTTATGGGTGGCCGCAACGGACTACCGCGGTGAAATGAGCGTCTCCGATGAAATTTTAAAACGCACCGCCGATGCGTACCGGCGCATGCGTAACACCGCCCGCTTTTTATTAGGCAATCTTAACGGGTTTGATGCCCGCCGCCATATGGTGGGTCTGGATGACATGATTTCCCTGGATCGCTGGGCGGTGGAGCGCGCCCGGCAGTTGCAGCAGGATTTACTGAAAGCGTACGACGAATACGAGTTCCACCTGGTGTATCAACGCATTCATCATTTTTGCAGCGTGGATATGGGTTCTTTTTACCTGGACGTGATCAAGGACCGACAATATACCACCCAGGCCGACAGCCTGGCCCGGCGTTCCGCCCAATCGGCGATGTATCACATTGTTGAAGCCCTGGCGCGTTGGTTAGCGCCTATTCTCAGTTTTACCGCCGATGAAATCTGGCAGGCCATTCCCGGCGAGCGAA
>JASFMT010000367.1:0-4592 GCA_050117455.1 Gammaproteobacteria bacterium
TGATGTGATCATTCTCACAGACAAGTGCGGACCCAGCGCACAGTGAATACGGCATCGTTTGCCAACAACTCCTGCCGGTTAAATACGGCAAGACGCAACAGGGTCAACCACACATCCTGGCCGGTTTAACCAGCACGGTACCCAGGTAATTTTTGCATTTGAGTTATTGTATGTAACGAAAATTGTCACTAAGATTGCATGGGACCATCTATGGCGGTCAATACAGACGCTTAAACGGAATTTACCAGCAGCAATCCACTTATACTCAGCTACTCAACATACAGCTATTGAGACTTACGATGAAATGTCCGGCCGGTTTACCGTCACCTACGGTTGATCAACTTTCAAACAATTGTTCGCTTGCAATACCAGCTTGTTTTTTGTAAGAAAAACAAGCTCATGTACAAAATCAAATTTCTGTTTGAACATTACTGACGGGCCGAATTAATCGATGTTATCCAAAATCTTTTCAGTCTACTCCCTGCTGCTGGCAATCGCGATCTTATTACTGGGAGGCGGTTTGCTGGGCACGACGCTCGGAATTCGCGCCGGACTGGAAAACTTTTCCGACACCGCAACCGGCATTATCATGTCGGCATTTTTTGTCGGTTACGTTATCGGTTCCTATCTTTGTCCCCGGTTAATCCACCAGGTGGGCCATATACGCGCTTTTACCGTACTGGCCGCCTTTGGAACGGCGTCGGTTCTGGTCCACGGCCTGATCGTAGACGCCTACGCCTGGTGGCTGTTGCGAGTTGTTACCGGCATCTGTACGGTTGGCCTGTACCTGGTGATCGAGAGCTGGCTCAACACGTTATTGGAACCCCACAACCGGGGCAAGGTATTCGGTATTTATGTCTCCGTAACTCTGTTGTCACTGGGTAGCGCCCAATATTTAATTTTGATTTACGGTGCGGCGGAGATCGCCACTTTTATGTTGTGCGCCATCTTTTTTGCGTTAGCCCTGGTTCCCATCGCCGTCACCCGGCTGACCCAGCCACCACAGATTGTTGTACCTAAACTCATCGTCCGCAGGCTGATGAAAATCTCGCCGGTTGGAGTGGCGGGATCGGTCGGAACCGGCCTGGGTAATGGCGCCTTTTGGGGGTTGGGCGCATTGTACGGCCATGACCTTGGATACACCGACACCGAGATTGCGATGTTTATGAGTGCCGTTATCTTTGGCGGCGCTTTGTTACAGGTGCCAATAGGACATCAATCGGATAAACATGACCGGCGCAAGGTGCTGATGATCGTCAGTTTCCTAACCGTGTTATCGGCGCTGTTGATTTATATATTGGCATCGCGATCCTGGTGGGGCATGCTGGTCGGCGCGGTCCTTTACGGCGGCTTTTCTTTCGCGGTGTACTCATTAATGGTGGCCCATACCAACGATCACATCGAACCGGAAGAAGTCACCGACGCAACCCGCGGCCTGTTACTGTTAAACGGGCTGGGGGCAGCCATAGGACCCATCGTGGCGGGCATTCTGATGCAACAATTTGGCCCCCAGTCTTTGATATTGTATTTTGCCGCTGTCTTTGCGCTGCTTGGATTCTATACGCTACATCGCATGTCGGTGAGCAAACCGCTACCCATGGATCAGCAGGGCGAATTCGTGGCATTTACGCGAACCGGTACCGCGGCAGTAGAAATGGATCCCCGTACGGAACACGAAGAGGACGAGGGAGAATCCCAGGAAACCGGATCGCAAACAGATACGCAGCAAGATATTAATGCCGAAGAAAACGAACCGGAACAACAAGTACGGCAACAATCGCAATAATATATTCATACTGTGCCCCTGACGATATCAACTTTGTCCTGATAAAATTCTTTACTGGCAGGCAACAACAAGTCGCTTTTCTTTATTATCAAGCTGATAAATCAAAAGCGATCAGGGGGAAAATTTACGAGGCGCGGTCAGCATTCCGGCTTGCATCATGCGCTCAATGCTCAGGCGTTCCGGTTGTACCATCTTGTCGTCGTGTAATACCAGGGGGCTAGTGTCATTTTCCATAGCAGGCCGTCCGTCAAGCGCCAGGGTAACGCCATCCCATTCCTCGACAAACAAATCCAGCCGTTGCCGGTAATTACCCCTTGACGGATCAGCAATAAAAACCCGGTTGCCTTTTACGCCTTTCAATACAGCAAAATGCTCATAACCCCCGGGCTTAAAATAGATAATGACAGGTCCTTTCAGCTTTTTGATATCGTCAACCTTCAACCTGAACCCCCCGGCCCGATAACCGCGATGTTCGGCGATATGCTTAAGGTCAAGCAAAGAAAGACCGCGTTTTTCCAGATCCTGCTCGTCACGATCAACAAGTTCATCGGCAATATCCAGCAACTCCTGCTCGCTGGTGTCATCATTAAAAAAATAAGTCATAATGGTAGCCAGCGATGCGGCGCCACAGGAATAATCCTCGCGTTGCATAACAACGTTGGATTGTTTAATTTCCTGATAGGATTTTATTTCTTTGTGAACTCGTGTTGGCCCGACACTGAGTGAGAAAGGCGACGCCAGACCCGCGAGGGAAACGGTTAAAGTGCCCATGAAAACCGCGATTCGAATCATACGAACAAACAAAATAATGAACAGTGAGGCGAAGTACTTTCCAAAGTAAATCAACTACTCAGCGACAGCTGCAGGCAGTCCTGAGATTACAGCCGCACCCCCTCCCAGCGTCAATGTCACATGATCGAACACGGCACTGTTTGTACCGCTGGCATGTATAGTATTACCATTCGGCAAGTTAATCGTAAAATGTTTGCCGTATGTGGATTCCAGTTTTGCGTCACTCAATGGTTGCGCCTGTGCACCGTTAAGAACCGCAAATGAATCACTGCTAACTGGACCTTCTCCAGCCGCCATGACACTGCCAGCCCCGAGTGCCAGTGAAAGGCTTATACCAACAATATTTGTTTTTTTCATAAAATACCTCCGTTTATTATGGTCATTCTGTAACGGAAAGCACCTCGCGCTCGAATAATATATAACCATAATTACTTTTTAATACAAGTATATTTACATTTGTAAACCCATCGTAGTTTGTGACAAATAACGGTAAGAATTCATAACACTAAGCTAGACTTTGTCTATTCTCTCGCAGCAAGCAATTGATTACATGGTGATGCAACATGAAAATCCGCTAATGTAAGCTTCGCCGAAGTGCAGAACCACAATCATTTTAAACAATAACTAAAAGAGAATTGGCATTGATAAACCAAACAACACGTCGGGGGCCTCCTGTGTTAACCCGAAGGATATTAAGGGCTCTATAAAGGCGTTTCGTCCCAATATGATAGTATTGGCAAACTGAAAGCTGATTTGATGTTCTGACGGAAACCGGGTTTGGCCAACCTGGGTTTCGTGGATTACATCACCCGTCAATTGAAAACTCAGCATCACGTTAGCGCTCAATGCGTAGCCGGCCCCGAAACGGTACTGAAAGGTGTTTCCCGGCCGCCTCAGTAATCCATCAATTTCCTCACTGTCCGCAAATTGATAACCCAGGTGGATAAAATAGACGGCAGGATCCATTGATTTTGCCGCGAGCGCCGATACGCTATATTCCCAGAAACCGGACCCAGCCGATGGCCCACCAGTCACGTCAATATCACCGGTATCACTATCAATCGAAAAGCCGACGACTAGATCCGGATAACCGCCATGCTCAAACCACAGTTGATGTTTGAAACTGATGATGACATCCCCCCAGCCACTATTGGAATCTTCCTGTGCGCCATTGAGACTGATAGATTCTTCTCGTACATATTGATACGGTGCTGAGACTGATAATTCACTGCGCCGGTTAATTCCAAGGCGAAAAGTGGCTAATAAAAATGAAGTTTCCTCATTAACCGAAGACACCTGGTTGTTAATGCCGACTTCAGTTCTGGAATCTCTACGGAAAAAGATTCCCAGTTCCGACGATATATCACCTTTATCGCTCAATATCGATTCTTCACGCAGAAATAACGTGTCTTGCGTATTGTCATCTTGTGAAGGTTCTGCTTTAACGACTGAAATTAATAGATTACATACCGCCAAAAACAATACCGAACCATATTTCCCCAGCAACACTACTCCCCCTGACCTTGCGTAATTGTTATTGTTAGATATTCGGATGCTATAGCCCGACAGTGAATAATATCAAGATTTGACCAAATAAACCCATTGAAAGCACAGTATCCCCATACCAGACATGGTTAGATATGCGGCTTACTATTTTGCGCTCCCTGTCCTGCACCATTTTTATTCCTCCCTGATCTACTGTGCACTGTCCTGGTACCAGGTTTTTACCCAATTGTCACTAAGTCATTGTTTTTATTAGATGGCATACTCCCTGCACTTATTATACGCAACACGTTGGAAGTAACGGCTAAATGAAGAGCCGTCACAAACTGTTTCATCACTACTGGATGGCTAGGGTTCCGGCTTCTTGATGATTGCATCAACAAGCGCCTGGTCCGAGAGCCATCGACCTACCGCATCATTGGGTGGCGCTCAGCGGACAGGTTACACGGCGGGATAAAAGCCCGGGAGACTCAGCAGCATAAAGCCGTTGGTTCCTCCTGTGTCACAAGCT
>JASFMT010000368.1:0-4581 GCA_050117455.1 Gammaproteobacteria bacterium
CGGGCATTTGCTGGTGGAAGGGGCGCCGGGGCTGGCCAAAACGCGTGCCATCAAGGTGCTGAGTGAAGGTATTGATGCGGATTTCCACCGGGTGCAGTTTACCCCGGATCTGTTACCGGCAGATCTTACCGGTACGGAGATTTTCCGCCAGCAAACTGGATCCTTCGTGTTTCAGAAAGGCCCCTTGTTTCATAACTTGATTCTTGCCGATGAGGTTAACCGGGCCCCGGCCAAGGTACAGTCAGCATTATTGGAAGCCATGGCCGAGCGCCAGATTACCGTTGGCCTTAAAACCTATCGGTTGCCCGATTTATTCCTGGTCATGGCCACCCAGAATCCCATTGAACAGGAAGGCACCTATCCATTGCCGGAGGCGCAGCTGGACCGCTTTTTGATGCATGTGCGCATAGATTATCCCGATCCAAAATCCGAAGCGTCCATCCTGGCGCTGGCACGCGAGGAAGCACGCCATACCGTGGATCTGGAGCTTACGCATAACGAGAGTGTCGGTAACGAGCCGGAAGCCGAAGTCGCGTCGCCCGACCGTATCAGCCTCGAAACCGACAGACCCATGATCAGCCAACACGACCTGTTTGCGGCGAGACGGGAAGTGCTTGATGTACACATGGGCAAGAACCTGGAACAGTACCTGCTGGAAATTGTGTTAAGTACCCGGAATCCCCAGGCTTATGGCGATGATCTGGCGAAATGGGTGCAGTACGGCGCCAGCCCCCGGGCCAGCATTGCACTGGACCGTTGCGCACGGGCCCATGCCTGGCTGGCAGATCGCGATTACGTGGACCCCCAGGATATTCAAAACATGGCATACGACGTGTTGCGGCACCGTGTGTTGCTGACCTATGAAGCCGAAGCCGAAGGTATTACGCCGGATCGTTTTATAGAAACACTGATTTCAAGAGTGGCGGTACCCTGAGTAATGGCGAAGCCGGCACAAAATAGCGATGTCCTGTCGCCGCAAGCACTTGACGGCGTGGTGTCCGTATCCGCCAATCATTTGATTCAGCTGCATCACGCCGCCAACAAGTTACCGTTGAAAGCGGGCAATATCAGGGCGATGCAGGCCGGGCAGTATTATTCGCCGTTTCGTGGGCGCGGCATGGAGTTTGACGAAGTGCGCCTTTATCAACCCGGCGATGACGTGCGTACCCTGGACTGGAAGGTCACGGCGCGTACCGGAAAAGCCCATACCAAGATGTTTCGCGAGGAGCGCGAGCGTGCGGTGATCACCTGGATTGATTTTCGGCAGCCCATGTTTTTTGCGACACGGGGTGTGTTTAAATCGGTGCTGGCCGCGAAAGCTGCCGCATTGCTGGCATGGAGCGCGCATCACCAGCGCGACCGGGTGGGCGGGCTGCTGTTTTCAGAACGACACCATCATGAGCTGCGGCCGAAGTCCGGCAAGTCACCGGTATTGCATCTTATCCAGTTGTTATCGCAAATGTCGGCATCGGGCATTCATTCTGCCGATGACGCCGAAGTGACACAACGCGCGTCCGGCAGTGGCGAAGCCAATGATTGCTACCAGGCCTTAGTGCGCTTACGCCGCGTCGCCAAACCGGGCAGTCTGGTGTTGCTGATCAGTGATTTTCGGGGTTTCGACCAACAGGCGGAATCGGTATTGACCCAGATATCACAACACAATGACATTATATTATTGTTTATCCATGATCCATTGGAAGCGGTGCTGCCGGATGCCGGCGTCTACCGGCTGGGTGATGGAGAACAGGTCATCCCCATTGATACTTCGAATAATACGCTACGCCAACAATACGCTCACGCGTTTCATGAACGAAAAGAATATCTGAAGAATATGTGTATCAAACACCGGATGAATTTTGTGTCGCTTTCGACGCAAGACGACGTCGTCAATGCATTACAACAACAGCTGTACTTGCGCGGATAGGCACCAAAAACTCTTGGAATTCGTTTTATCTTAAAATTCGCTTTTTAAAGTGGCCACAGCGTTAACAATAACTGAGTTATGAATCCTGACTTTGAATCAATTCCGTTACGGGATATCCATTTACCAGGACCGGTGTCCTGGTGGCCGCCGGCCCCTGGCTGGTGGATCAGCGCGGCCTTGTTATTGTTGCTGGTTGCCGCGGTATTTGTCGTGCGCGCCTTACGAAAGAAACAGCAATTAAAACGCGCAGCCCTCGCCGAATTTAATAGCATTGTTAGCCAGTACCACGAGCAGGGAAATCCGCAACAATTGATAAATCAGCTGTCTGTGTTGTTGCGCCGGTTGAGTGTCAGCCGCTTTCCGTCGCAGCGCGCGGCGGGATTAACCGGGCAGGACTGGCTGGCGTTTCTTGATCAAACGGCCGCGCAATACCGGCAAAAGATGCCATCTTCATTTGCCAGTGATATTGGCGAACAGTTGATTAGCGTTCCCTATCGTCAACATCCCCAAATTGATCGTGAAAAAGTGCAGCCACTCATCGAGATGTGCCGCCAGTGGATCGCCGCGGTGTCCCGTTCCAAAGCACCCGTGGTGCTGGAAGGAGGGACATAACGCTGTGTTGAAACTGGAGTGGTTATGGGCATTGGCGTTATTGCCGTTACCGCTGTTATACCGGCTGTTATTGCCTTCGGCAAAAACCTCCGATGAAGCGGTATTGCGGGTACCATTCGCCCGGGACTTCTCCACTATTGCCACATCGGGGTTACGCACCACGGCCAACAAAGGTTTGTTCTGGCTTGCGTTGCTGGCATGGGTATTTCTGGTGCTGGCCGCCGCGCGGCCGCAGTGGGTCGGCGATCCCATTGAGCTGCCCGTCAGTGGCCGGGATATCATGATGGCGGTGGATCTGTCCGGTAGCATGGAAATGCAGGATTTTGAGCTGGGAAGCAGTGGCCGTCGTGTTGACCGGCTGACCGCGACCAAATCCGTGGCCGGCGAGTTTATAGAACGCCGTGTGGGTGATCGCATCGGATTGATTCTGTTTGGGCGGCAAGCCTATGTACAGACGCCGTTGACCTTCGACCGCGAAACGGTGAAGACACTGTTATATGAATCCGCGATCGGGCTGGCCGGCAAGGAAACCGCCATCGGTGACGCCATTGGGCTGGCCGTGAAACGGTTTCGGAACATGGACCAGGGAGCCGCGCTAACGCATACGGGGACCTCAAGTGAAGCTGATGATGCGTCCAAACCCATTTTGATTTTGCTTACCGATGGGGCAAATACGGCGGGAGAGGTGGAACCTGTCAAAGCTGCCGAACTGGCCGCCCAGTCGGGATTAAAAATCTACACCATTGGCATTGGCGCCGACGAACTCATCGTGCCGTCATTATTTGGCGCGCGGCGAATCAACCCATCGTCCGACCTTGATGAAGAAACATTAAAAGCCATTGCTAAGGCTACCGGTGGACGCTATTTCCGTGCCCGGGATACGCGGGAACTGGAAAAAATCTATCAATTACTGGATGAACTGGAGCCCATTGCGCGGGAGTCGAAAAGTTTCCGGCCACAGACATCATTATTTTACTGGCCATTGGCTGTTGCGTTGGTGCTAGGCTTTATATTGTTGCTGGTACAAAGTACCCGGCGTTAAGGTGTTTATGAATGACGTAATTAATAATTTTCATTTTCTACGGCCCTATTGGCTGCTGGCGCTGATACCCATGGCAATTGTCTTGTGGTTATATGGCCGGCGGCGACTAAAGGCCGGCAACTGGAACCGCGCCTGCGATCCGCAGTTGTTACCGTTTTTATTAATGGGGCAGCAAACACTGCGCTCACCCTGGGCGGTGGCTGTTATGTGGTTGTGCGGTGTATTGGCCATTATCGCGCTGGCGGGACCGGCGTGGAAACAACTGCCACAACCGGTATTTCGCTCACAGGCGGCGCTGGTCATTGCCCTGGATTTATCCCGCTCCATGGATGTTGCCGATATCAAACCTAATCGTTTGACCCGCGCGCGTCATAAAGTGCTCGATATTCTGGATAAGCGCCATGAAGGCCAAACCGCACTGATTGTTTATGCCGCCGAACCGTTTGTGGTGACGCCGTTGACTGAAGACAACAAAACCGTGGCGACGCTGGTCAACGATCTTAGTACCGATCTGATGCCTTACCAGGGTAGCCATCCCGAGAAAGCGATACGCAAGGCACTGGAATTATTCAAACAGGCGTCCGCGGTGAACGGCCATGTGTTATTGGTCACCGATGGCGTAGGATCGGCGGATACGACCGATGCGGTTCAGGAACTGGTAAGCCACGGTTATCAATTGTCGGTGCTGGCGATCGGGACCAAAGAAGGTGCCCCCATCAAGAGTGCCCGCGGCGGTTTTGTTAAAGACAAAAACGGCAACATTGTCATTGCCAGTCTGGATGCTGACCGACTCCACAAAATGGCCCGTGAGGGGCAGGGGATTTATCGCCAGTTAACAGCGGATGACAGCGATGTCGATGCCATACTCAATGTGGTATCCGGTTCGCGGCTGGATGAAAAATTAGATGAGGGGCCGGGTTCCCTGGACTTGCATTCCGACCAGTGGCGCGAAGAAGGTCCGTGGCTGTTGCTGCTGCTGTTGCCGATTATCGCATTAGCGTTT
>JASFMT010000369.1:0-4563 GCA_050117455.1 Gammaproteobacteria bacterium
CAGCGCCTTGTTGGCGGTCACAATATGTTTGCCTTTATTGATGGCACGCATGACCACGTCACGAGCCAGCGTGTCGCCGCCGATTAACTCCACGATAATTTGCACGTCAGGATCGTCGACAACCTGCAGCGGATCCGTGGAAAGTTTAATATTGTCGGTATTGCAGATGCGGGGTTTGTTCAGGTCGCGGGCGGCAGCATGAGTAACCTCGATGCCACGGCCGGCGCGCCGGGTAATTTCCTCGGCGTTTTTCGATAACACGTTGACCGTGCCGCCGCCGACGGTGCCCAACCCCAATAAACCAACTTTGACTGGTTCCACTTGTACTTTCTCCTGACTTTGTATTTCTTTATATTTCTTTACGCATTAATGGGGACAGATCTATTTTTTCAGCGTGTACTAATGTCGCAATATTGCCACTTTATCAAAAAAATAGATCTGTCCCCGTAGGCTAGTGGGCAATGCACCCAAAGGGTATAAACCCACCCTACGCCGTCGCTAACGCAGATGAAACTAAACGGTTCCCTATCAACCCGAAGGTTTAAACTTGTCCTTGCGGAACATATCCCGGATTCCGCGAATGGCCTGCCGGGTGCGGTGTTCGTTTTCAATCAGCCCGAAACGCACATAGGCGTCACCGTATTCCCCGAAGCCGATGCCCGGTGACACTGCTACTTTGGCATCGTGCAACAACTTCTTGGCAAATTCCAATGATCCCATATCCCGGTAAAAGTCCGGAATCGGCGCCCATACGAACATGGTCGCTTTCGGTCTTTCCACCTGCCAACCCACGCTGTTTAGTCCGTCGCACAATACATTTCGCCGGCTGCAGTACATATCCCGAATCTCGCTGACGCACTCCTGAGGACCTTCCAGCGCGGCAATGGCCGCCACCTGAATAGGGGTGAACATGCCGTAATCCAGGTAGGATTTGATCTTGGCCAGGGCATCCACCAGCAACTCGTTGCCGCACATGAAACCCACCCGCCAGCCGGGCATATTATAGCTTTTTGATAGCGTATAAAACTCCACCGCCACTTCCTTGGCACCCGGCACCTGCAGGATGGATGGTGGCTGATAGCCATCGAACACGATGTCCGCATAGGCCAGATCGTGAATCACCCAGATTTCATTTTCCCGGGCGATGGCGACCACTTTCTCGAAAAAGTCCAGATCCACGCACTGGGTGGTGGGATTGCTGGGAAAATTCAGCACCAGCATTTTGGGGTTGGGCCAGGTATTCTTGATGGCATGCTCCAGCTCGCCAAAAAAATCATCGCCGGGATTAATGGGCACGTGGCGAATATCCGCCCCCGCGATCACAAAACCATAGGGATGAATGGGATACGACGGATTGGGCACCAGCACCGCGTCACCCGGTCCCACCGTCGCCAGCGACAGGTGCGCCAGCCCTTCCTTTGAGCCGATAGTGACGATGGCTTCCTTGTCCATGTCCAGATCCACATTAAAACGGTTCTTGTACCAGTTACAGATGGCGCGGCGCAGCCGGGGAATGCCCCGGGACACGGAATAGCGATGGGTGTCCTTGCGCTGGGCCACCTCCACCAGTTTATCCACAATATGTTTGGGTGTGGGCTGGTCCGGATTGCCCATGCCGAAGTCGATAATATCCTCACCACGGGATCGCGCTTCCGCCTTCAACTGGTTTACAATATTGAATACGTAGGGTGGTAACCGCTTTATTCGGGGAAAATCGTTAATCATCGTTAATGACGGTGCTGCCTGCTCAAGCTCTTTTCAAGTTATTGAATATTCTTAATACCATACACAAAAGGGGCAATACAGTACTCACTGCTCAAATTCCTGTCAATCGACAATGTCATCTTTGAGCCCCGCCCTTCACAGCTGATGGATCACCGCAGGGTACCGGAAAAACGTCGGAGAACACTATGCAATTCAGCCAGGAACTCGATTACAGCTCATACACTATCCGCTCGGTCTCAAAGGGCGAAGTCAGCATCGTAACACCGTTTGACCAGTCCTCGAACGAGCCCGTAGCGCCGGCGGAAGAAATACTGACAGAGAGTTTCATTATGACACCCCGGCGCCTGATCCGGAACTGGCCGCCGCAATCCGTGGCTGACATTAGCGCCGAGCACCTCGAAACCGCCGCCGGCCTGGATCCCGAAGTACTGCTCATTGGGACCGGCATTTCACTGGAGTTTCCGGATATGGAACTGACCTACCAGTTGATGGAACGCGGGATCGGTGTGGAAGTGATGGATACCGCCGCAGCCTGCCGGACGTACAACGTGTTGATGCATGAAGGACGGAGAGTAGCATTGGCGTTGTTGGTGCAGGAGTCCGGTTAGCGAGGGCCTGATTGTCGGTAGTCGGTAGGCGTTAGCCCCTGCACAGTAGGTTCCCACCCGAGAAATAGACCAGCAAGGTAAATTGTGGCGTAGGAGCCTGCCATGCAGGCGATCAAGGCTTATTCTATGCCGGGGCACGTCGTTATACGCGTACGGTAATTCCTGTTTATTACGCAGGAATTTAACGCGCTAACGGTATCCAAAAAGCGTTGATGATGTCTGCAATGCATTATCGCCAGCAGGGCTGGCTCCTACGCTGTAAAAACCATTAAAGTGAAATTTTGATGTAGCAGTTTAAATAGGCTCCTACGCAGTTGCAGGCGATATTGGAAACAGATACGTGGGTGTTAATAGGCGATGCGCCGCTAAAAACCGAAGACAGCAGCTACTTCAAAATGTTATCCACCGAATAACCTTCCCGCTCCATAATCTCCCGCAACCGCTTTAACGCTTCCAGCTGTATCTGCCGCACCCGTTCACGGGTAACGCCCAGTTCATTGCCCACTTCTTCAAGGGTGGCCACTTCACGGCCGTGCAAACCAAAGCGGTGTTCCACCACTTCACGCTGCTTGTCGTTGAGTTGTGACAGCCACAGTTCGAGGCAGCTCTGGATGTCCTCGTCCTGTAACAATACGGCGGGGTCGACGTTTTGTTCATCGGGGATAGCATCGAGGATGGATTTATCACTGTCGCGGCCTAACGGGACGTCGACGGAGGTCACTCGTTCGTTCAGACCCAGCATGTGTTTAACGTCTTCGATGGGCTTGTCGAGCATTTCGGCGATTTCTTCAGCGCTGGGTTCATGGTCCAGCTTTTGCGACAAATGCCTTGCCGCACGCAGGTAGATATTGATTTCCTTGACCACGTGGATAGGCAAACGGATGGTGCGCGTCTGGTTCATGATGGCCCGTTCAATGGTCTGGCGGATCCACCACGTCGCATAGGTGGAAAAACGAAAACCCCGTTCCGGATCGAATTTTTCCACGGCGCGGATCAAACCCAGGTTGCCTTCTTCAATTAAATCCAGCAGCGCCAAACCGCGATTAAGATAACGCCGCGCAATCTTGACCACCAGGCGCAGGTTACTTTCGATCATGCGTTTGCGCGCTTCTTCGCTGCCCTTGCCAATCTGGCGAGCGTAGTGCACTTCTTCTTCGGCAGTTAACAAGGGTGAGAAACCGATTTCGCTGAGGTACAGGCGGGTGGCGTCCAGATCACGCTCACTGACCTCGCCTCGTGCGTAGCTTACTTTTTCTTCAACTTCTTCTTCCTCAACAACATTGTCATCGTCGGAGATTGCAAATTCACCCTCTTCGACATTGTCATCGTCTGTTGAAGTTTTGAGGTTATTCTTCACTTTTACGTCGTTATCCTGATTAGCCATGTCCGCTGAAACTTACCTTTATGTAATGCGTTTTAGTTGTTGTTATCTGTTAATAATTAACAGCCCCACTGCAACTAGCGTTATTACTGCATTTTTTTCGGCAGATACTGCAATGGATCGACCGGTTTGCCGTTTTGTCTAATCTCAAAGTGCAATTTTGTGGTGTTCGTCCCGGTACTGCCCATTTCCGCGATTAATTGGCCCGCTTTAAGCCTTTCCCCTTCCTTTACCAGGAGACGCTTATTATGCGCATACGCACTTAGATACGTCTCGTTATGTTTAACGATGATAAGCTTTCCATAGCGGTTAAGTCCACCTCCGCTGTACACAACTTCCCCCGCGGCAGCGGAATAAACGGCCTGACCCATATTTCCCGCCACATCCAGGCCCTGTTTGCCCGGAATACGCGGTTTGAAGGTTTGTACTAACCTGCCGCCCCGGGTGGGCCATTGCCATTTGATCGCAGCCGGCGACGCGGTGTCTGACGCATTAATTCGATGATTTCGCGTAACCGGTTTTGTAACAGGCTTTTTATCGGCACCTGGTTGGGAAACTTTATTAGCAGGTGCTTTACGATTCGTCTTTAACTTGTTGTTCCGTATGCTTTTATCAATAACGGCAACATGCGATGGCGGGGGTGTGACGCGTAACCGCTGTCCTTTTTTGATGATGTAAGGTGATCGAATGTCGTTCCATTTCGCCACTTCCCGGTAGTCGTAGCCGTACGCCCAGCTGATGGAATACAGCGTTTCCCCGGGCTCTACAAAATGGTAGATATGATTTCCGCACCCCCCCAGGAGCAGAATAATGATAAGTAACAACGCCGGTAATTGAAACGGGCAATGG
>JASFMT010000370.1:0-4553 GCA_050117455.1 Gammaproteobacteria bacterium
AGTTCGTAACTGGAACCCATGATCGGCGAATCCCGTTCCACGCCCTGCCACGATACGGTTGCCGAACCCACGATAACGGGGGCAATGCGTTTGACGCCGGCGATGCGGCGCAGTGCATCAGCGTCATCCGTGGTTAAGTCACGCGGAGTGTCACCGATGAACATGGTGGGAGCGCCCCCCTTGGTTTCCGTTTTGCCCGGGATGACAATGACCAGGTTGGTGCCCAGCGAGGCGAACTGGTTGATAACGTAGCGGCGGGCGCCTTCCCCTAATGCCGTAAGCACCACAATCGCGGCCACGCCAATCATCATTGCCAGCAGCATTAACAGGGTGCGTAAATGATGGCGGCTCAGCGCGCTCCAGGTGTAGTGCAGGATATCAAGCAGGCGCATAGTGTGGCTCGGTGTTATCCATCTTGTTCGATTCGTCCATCGACCATGCGAATTTTACGCCTGGCCCGTTGACCCACGGCCGGGTCATGGGTGACGACGACTAATGTCATCCCTTGTTCATTGAGTTGCTCCAGGATTGCGATGACTTCGCCGCTGGAATGGCGGTCGAGGTTCCCCGTGGGTTCGTCCGCCAGGATGGCTTTGGGTTGCATGACCGTGGCGCGGGCGATAGCGACCCGTTGTTGTTGGCCGCCGGAGAGTTGATCCGGCCGGTGGGATGCCCGGTCCAGTATGTCCAGCGACTCGAGTGTTTTGCGTGCCCGTTCGGCTCGCTCTGTCGGGTCGATGCCCGCTAACAGCATGGGTAGTTCCACGTTTTCCTGTGCGGTTAACCGTGACAACAACTGAAAGAACTGAAAAATGAAGCCGATCTTATGTTGCCGCGTTGAGGCTAACTGGTCGTCGGTCATTGCCGTTACATTCTGGCTATCCAGTATGTACGTCCCTGCCGTGGGTTTATCCAGTAGTCCAATCACGTTGAGCAGCGTTGACTTGCCGGAACCGGAGGGTCCCATAATCGACAGGTATTCACCTTGTGTGACTTTAAGGTCAACATCCTGCAGGGCATGTACTGTCTGGTCGCCCACGATAAATTCCCGTTGGATGTCCTGGAGTTCGATCATGTCTGCGGTTAAGGGCGGGGTTGCTGGGAAAGTTTTACCGCCACGCCATCCGCCAGACCCTCGACGCCAATGGAGGTCACAACGCGATCGCCCTGTTCAAGACCACCGGTGACTTCAGTAAAACTCCAGTTACCGATGCCGGTTTCGATCTGGCGGTTTTCGACAGTGCCATCGTCCCGGTAGACGTAGACATGGTTGTCTTCAAAAAGGGTTTCCGTGGGGATCCTTAAAACATTTTCTTTGCGCGACAGGATAATTTCGGCGTCGGCACTGTAGCCGGGCAGCAGGTTTTGTTGCCCGATGGTATGAGCAAAGTAAACTTCAACATCGACAGTGCGGGCCTGCTTTTCTTTATCCTGGATATACGGCGAGATACGATGAACCCTGGCATCAAAGGGATGATTGGGAAAGGCATCCAACGTAATCCGCGCCGGTAAACCGACTTTCACCGATGGTGCGTCGACTTCATCGATGGGCGCCAGCACGTAGATACATTCGTAGTCAATGAGATCGATAACCGGCAGGGTAGGGATGCCCACGGGCGATGGCGTGACAAATTCGCCCACTTCGCCATTGACTTCCGCCACAATGCCATCAAAGGGTGCGCGTATAATGGTGCGTTCCAGGGCGGCGCTGGCGACATCGATGCGGGACTGCGCGACTTTCCGCTGGTCTTTGGCGGCTGCACAGGCAGCCCGTGTTGCCTTGGCATTACCCTGCGCCGCTTCGGTTTGTTCATCGGAAGCCAGTCCCTGTTCTCGAAGGCGCACCAGGCGTTTCGCTTCGCGGCCGGCAACATCAGCGCGAATGCAGGCTTCGTCCGCTTTTGCCCGGGCGGCGTTCGCTTCGTTTTTGGCCAGTAGCAACTGGGCTTTGACATCTTTGTTCCACAATTCCACCAATAGGTCATTGGCGGACACTTTGTCTCCTTCCTTTACGCTTAATTTGTCAATTTGCCCTCCCAATTGAGGAGCCAGCCGCGCGCGGCGGCATGCTTCTACGGTGCCGGCGCGTGTGTTGGTGACAGTGGATTCCACGGTACCTGATGCGACAGTCGCCGTAGAAACTTCGATGGATGTGGGTTTGGAGAGGTATTGAACGAGGGCGCCGATTGCCAGAATGGTAACGATGACTGCAATATATTTTACGGAACGCTTTGCCATGTTATGCGGTACTCCATTAAGCCCGGAACCTCACGTAATTTGATATGGCCTGGACCTAAATTATGTCAACCATCGGCTGACGGACTTTGCTTGTTGTTTTTGCCGCATCTTTATCATTTAGGATAAATAGCATTATTTGAAAATAATCACATCGCGAGTATTTGCCAGTTAACAGCCGCCCGGCGTATCAATGACTAAAAGGTTGAGTGGCAGGTTTATTCTTCTTTAACTCGCACCGCCAGCACATCGCACCCGGCGTGATGTAGCACCGCATTGGCGGTTGATCCCAGTAACAATTTCACACCGTGTCGGCCATGGGAGCCCAGCACGATGAGATCCACATTGTTATCCGTGGCATATTGGACGATTTCGTTGGCCGCATTGCCGAATTCATAAACGACGTTAATGTCGTCCATGTTTAATTTTTTCAGCAGGTCTTCAATAGGACCCTTGGCATTGTTGATGAGTTCTTCGTTGGGAATAGTGTAAGTGGGCGTAATGAGGGCGGTTTCGCCAAAGCCCATGTAGGGCAGGTAGTCGATTGCGTGGATAATGGTTAACGACGTTTTATTGGAGATAACCATCTCCTGGGCCTTTCTCAATACGGTTTCAGCGGATTCGGTGAGATCGATTGCAGCAAGAATATTACTGTAGGTACTCATAATAACACTCCATTGGATGGGGGTTAGTTATCTTTAGCGCCCTGGGCTATCCATTGTTTGATGGTTTCTCGCTGATTTTTGGGTATCAATTGCAGTGAACCATGGGGCATGGTGATGGCCGGGTCTGCTTTGCCGTCAATCAATAACACCAGACTGCTGGATAGCGGTTCTCCGGGCACAATCACGGGCCCGAACTTGGTTCCCTTCATCAAGGTCGAGTAAGATTCAAGGTTAAGTCCGCTTTTTTTGAATCCTTCACCTTCGCTATTGTGGCAGGAAATACAATGTTCGGCCAATATGGGCTTTACATCCCTGGAAAAACTTAAGGTTTTCTCCGGTTCGCCACCGCAGCCATAGAGCAGGCTCACGGCTACCGTCAGGTAAAAAAGTCTGTGTTGTCGTTTCATGATCGGTCGTTGTTCGTTACCATGCTTCATGGCCAGATTTTACGTTTACTGTAGATGGTCAAGTTATCACCCAGTTTGCGCTGATCGGGTACGTTATTTGTTGATTCAGCTCAAGTGGGGCCGGATGTTTACTGCATATCAATGCTAATAATATGATATTGTACAACAAAATAGTGGTAACAAAAAACAAAACTGTAAAGGAGGTTGGCATGAAGAAAGCGGCAATGGCAGTATTTATCTCGTTTAGTATGTTCGCGTTTACCCAGGTAGCGCTGGCGGGCGATGCGGCAGCCGGCAAAGCAAAAAGCCAGGCGTGTGTCAGTTGTCACGGAATGAATGGCAAGAGTAACAATCCCAACTATCCGAATCTGGCGGGACAAAAGAAAAATTATCTGGTTAAGGCGATGAAAGCGTACAAATCCGGTGAGCGCAAAGATGCCATGATGAATAGTTTATTGGCGCCAATGTCTGACGAGGATATTGAAAACCTTGCAGAGTTTTTCAGTAGCGTAAAATAACAGGCAAGCTGAAATTAAGCGGTTGGCAGGCCGGGTAGAATTACATTTGATTTGTGGTTTATAGTATTAACCCCGGTTTCCTGCTAACCGTTTCTCCAGAACCGTCGTACTATATTCTACATCCTCCCGTTGCGGCGGGAGGATGCTGGGTACATACGCGATATAGATGGATTTTGTAATAATCGCGCCGCTGTCATTCAAATGATAAACCCACCACACGCCATGGATGCCGGATTCCCGGATTTCATCCCGGCCAAAAATGGTTAACGTGGCGCTCACATCGCCGTTACCCAGTATCTTTTTCAATAGCTCTTCGCATGCTTCATCGCATTCAATGGCATTTAAATCAATGATTGTTTCGCGGCCGCTTTTGAGCAGGTTATGAAGTGCATTTTTAATCTCTGTCAATACAATATCCAGCGCATCCCCCTGGCGTCGTTCCAATGCGTGCTCGAACGAGACGATGTTATCATGGTCGCTCATATATGAATTCGTTGTCCTCATGGTAGCTGCCTGTTAATAGTAAGTATAATGGTCGGTTGGTACCTGCAGATTCACATATATAGTACTTATACGGATTTGTTCCTTGACGTACATCAAATGTGATTGTTTCCCGCCTGACATTTCATGGCATTAGTTGCTTAAACGCAGGTAAATGCGTTTTTTAAAGGCGCAACTGGAATATTAGAATTTCATTAATTAGTAAATGGCAGGCGCAATCCGGCCCT
>JASFMT010000371.1:0-4545 GCA_050117455.1 Gammaproteobacteria bacterium
GGCCGGATTCACAGCGGTGCATATTAGCCAGATCAATACCCAGTTGCACCAGGGCGTCCGTGGCACCGCCGCGCCCACCGTGAATGGATAAATCTTCCATGACGATGTACGAGCTGCCGTTACTGACACCAAAGCAGACCGGTTTTGGGACGGTGACCGTTGCACTGTTCCCAATCTCATTGAGACCGTCAAACTCCGCCTCAAACATGTCCACGCGGGCTGCCGCATTGGTTTTGACAAAATAACTGTGAGCGCCATCGCTAACCCGATGTGCCGCATTGATACTGCCGCCACCCACCGTCTGCTTGTCGCGAATGACGAACGATTCGTTGGTCGTCGACGATATGTGATTGCTAATGGTATCCCACATGGTCAGCTACACCTTGCGCTCAATGAATGAATGGGTGAGGGCCAGATCATAACGGTAAACAACCGTTACGAAAAAGCCATTTTCCCGACGAATATTAATTTCGTTTCTAATTATAAAGCTTAGGACGCTGGCGTGGCGTGTGATGATTGGTTATCCACAAAACCTGTGGATAACTTTGTGAATAAACTGCGATAAAATAGCGCAACAAACCACTATTGTTACATTTACGTTAAATTGTATTAGTTTTGCTCGCTCAAAAACTTTTATAAATTCAATGTATTACATAACTTCAATGAGTTGCGCGGGGATGTTATCACGCCATATGAAGTGTCGGGGATTCTTACAGCCAGCTTGTGCATAACCTCAACCCATAAAAAAAGCCAGTACGCACGTACTGGCTTTCAGGATCTACCCTGATGGTAGCTTATCTCATTTTTTGTATTATCTGGAAAATTTGCTGATTACTTAGCCAGGCTAAGAACGAAGTCGACCAATTTTTCGATGTCTTCGTCCTTAACGCGTGGAGAGTAAGGAGGCATCGGCGCGCCACCAGTTACTTCTGTCCAGTTGCCTTTTCCGCCCTTTTTCACTTTCTCTACCAGGCGTGCTTTTGCGCCAGCGTCGCCTTTGTACTTGGCAGAAACGTCTTTCCAGGCAGGACCGACAACTTTCTTTTCAACGCTGTGGCAAGCCAGGCAACCGCTTTTCTTTGCCAGATCCAGGTCAGCTTGAGCCTGGCCGGAAATTGCCAGAATACCAGCGGCAGCGGTAATCGCTAAGATTTTTGATTTCATTTAGTTTCCCCTCACAAAATATTATTGGTACAAACATCAATGCGAATCGGCTTTGCCCTTAGTTTATAAAACGTAAAACGCAGAAGCTTTCGCACCCTCCCCCCATGTTCTTTGACGTTCCGCTGCATTGAATTACCCGCAGTGAAATCAAATGGAGACATATACATTAATGCTGCAAGTCAGCAACCGTTGACCGCTACCGAAACCTGCAACAAAGAATGCTGGGTATGCCAGCAAACTGAGTCGGTCTTTATGCCATTGGGGGTATATGATGTCAAGCAATTATTACATGGCACTATGGGCATATCATTTAGTTCTATTAGTTTCTCGACAGGTATAATATATGGCTATAATTCAACCAGCCGTTTATACGCTGCGTAATCAATATAAACGATAAAAGAACCATTTCCCGGTTAACTTTCCCGATTTTGCCGCCAACGATCGCCAACAGGATGGGACGATAACGTTAGCCTTCACGGACGAATCAATCCGCGAACCGGGCGGATTCAAGCGTTCGATATTTCAAAATGTCCCGGAACACATCGGGATTCTTTTGGAACGTCATCTCACCCTGTTTCGGGTAATGCATGTCCCACAACCGTGACAACCAGAATCGCAGGGCGCCACGCCGCAGCATCAGGGACCACGCTTGCCGTTCCGCTTCCGTCACCGGTCGTTCCGATTGGTAAGCACGACACAACGCTGCAGCCCGCCTCTCATCTAACGATCCGTTGTCGTTTACGCACCAGTCATTGACGGTTATCGCCAGGTCGTACAACAAACTATCGTCCGCGGCATTATAAAAATCCACGATGCCGCTCACCTGATGATCCAGGAATAGCGCATTGTCGTGAAACAAATCTGCATGGATGACGCCTTGCGGTAGCTTTTGATGGCTATATGACATCAGCTCATCGAGCGAGCGGCGCAGAAGGTCAGCATCGCCGCCCCTCAGCAACGGCAACAGATGTTCACCGGTTTCCAACATCCATTGATCACCCCTGACATTGTCTTTACGCAATGGAAAAGAAACACCGGCCATATGCATACGCGCCAGTGTTTCTCCCATGGCGCGGCAATGGCTTTCGTCAGGCTGCGGTACCGATACCCCCTGCAATCGTTGCATGATCGTCGCCGGTTTACCACGCAATTCATTCACGTAATGGTTTTGATCATCAGCAATCGGGTGCGCGCATGGGATCCCATGCTCGTTTAAATACGCCATTAACTCCAGATAATAGGGAAGCTCATCGTGTTGGAGGGTTTCGAACAAGGTCAATACATACCGACCCTGCGTTGTATTCACAAAGTAATTGGTGTTCTCGATGCCGGCCGTGATCCCCTCGAAATCCAGCAGCTCACCTATTGTATAGTGCTGTAGAAAAGATTCGAGTTCGGCGGGTGAAACGGAGGTATAGACAGACATGTTTTAGTATGAAAAGTTGGAAGATAAGTCCAATATTTTAATGACAACGCAAAGACGCCAGGGCGCAAAGTTTTAGAAAAATATCCTGACTCAGACTATGTCACCGGTAATTTATAACATGATAAAGCGGGGCCAAACAAAACACGATATGATTTATGGTAGAACAGCGATGTTCCGGCGCAATTATTATCCAACTTCCGTATGCCTGTCTATCTACGGATATTATGATTTTTTATTCTTTGCGCCCTGGCGTCTTTGCGTTGAAGCTGTTACACCGTCCTACAGATCCAGCATGATCTGCTGCTCTTCTTCCGAAGGCTCAAATCCCCGCTGCTCATAGTGCTTAAAGATCGCTTTGACGACATCATCCGGTTCGTCCAGTAACTGAAACAACTCAAGGTCCGGCTCGTCGATCATTTTTTCTTTTAACAGGCTGTCTTTCAGCCATTGCACCAGTCCTTCCCAGTAAGGGGTATGAACCAGAATAATGGGTATACGGCGCGTTTTGCCGGTTTGCACCAGGGTGAGGATTTCCGCCAGTTCGTCCAGCGTACCAAAACCGCCGGGCATGCAAACATAGGCCGCGGCGTACTTCACAAACATCACTTTGCGGGAAAAGAAATGCCGGAAGCTCAACGAAATATCCTGGTATTGATTACCGGATTGTTCGTGCGGCAGCTGAATATTGAGACCGATACTGGGGGATTTACCCGCGTACGCACCTTTGTTGGCGGCTTCCATGATACCGGGGCCACCGCCACTGACCACGCTAAAACCGGCATCAGAAAGTTTGCCGGCGATTTTTTCGGTTAACAGATAATAGGGATGACTGCGGTCGGTGCGCGCTGATCCGAAAATACTCACCGATGGCCGGACCCGCGCCATGCGCTCAAAGCCTTCCACGAACTCGGCCATGATCTGGAAGATTTTCCAGGATTCCCGGGTCAACATGGTGTCGTCCACGGGTGCCATGCCGGGATGGGAGGATTTATCTTGATCAGCCATAATTCACTCTTTTAATAAAATTAATAATCTACGACAATACCGCCTTATGTCTACTATGCAAAATTCTAGCCCACTTATTCTGGTTGACGGCTCGTCCTACCTGTACCGGGCCTTTCACGCCATGCCGAATTTAACCAATTCCGCCCAGGAGCACACCGGCGCGGTATACGGCGTTGTTAATATGTTGCGCAAATTGCTCAAGGATTACGACCCAAAATACATGGCCGTGGTGTTTGATGCCAAAGGCAAGACGTTCCGGGATGATATTTATAAAGAATATAAAGCCAACCGGCCGCCGATGCCACCGGAATTAAGCGGCCAAATTGAGCCCTTGCATCAGTTAATCAAGGCCATGGGTATTCCCATCCTGGTGGTCGATGGTGTCGAAGCGGATGATGTCATTGGTACCCTTGCCGTGCAAGCGGCCCAACAGAAAATGGATACCCTGATCTCCACCGGCGACAAGGACATGGCCCAGTTGGTCAGTGACCATGTTACCTTAATGGATACCATGAAAAACGCCTTCATGGACCGTGACGGGGTCATTAAAAAATTCGGCCTGCCGCCGGAATGTATCGTGGATTACCTGGCGTTGATGGGCGATAAGTCGGATAACATACCCGGTGTTCCGAACGTAGGACCTAAAACCGCGGCCAAATGGCTGGAACAGTATGACTCCATTGAAGGTATCAAACAACACGCCGATGAGATCAAGGGCAAAGCCGGCGAGAACCTTCGTAAAGCCATCGATCAACTGGCGTTATCCCGGCAACTGGCCACCATTAAATGCGACGTGGGTCTTGATGTTAAACCAGAGGACTTGCAGCGACAGGAACCTGACAAGCAGCAATTGACAGAATTACTTAGCCACCTGGAATTCAAAACCTGGCTGTCCGAAACGCTGGGCAAGAAAGGGGACGACGCCGAAAGCCGTAACGACAGCAAGAGTC
>JASFMT010000372.1:0-4540 GCA_050117455.1 Gammaproteobacteria bacterium
GGTCCCTTGTCACCCATGTCTTCATCGTAACGGACTTTATCACCGGGTTGCAGTGCATCAAAGTCGCCGTTTAACAGGCTGTTGCGATGGAAATAGATCTCCCTGCCATCGGCGCTGGCGATTTTGCCAAAACCCTCGGTAGGTACCAGTTCGGAAACTATCCCGTGCGGCGGTGTTTCATGGTATTTCACATCGCCACGGCGTTTGGTTGACAGATTCTGCAACTGGCGTTTGGCGGCGTCGAACGCATCGCGGATTGCCACATAGGGGTCTTCGTGGGCATGGTTCTTATGACGGTCACGGCTGACAGTAATTTCGTGGCCGGGTACGGTAAGATCAATACTGATCTTGAATATTTTGCCCTGCTGTTTATGTTGATGGGGGGATTCCACGACGACATGACAACGCATGATATTGTCGACGAACTTGTCTAGCTGTGCTGCCCGCTCTTCAATATTGGCGGTTAATGCATCAGAACGTTCCATGTGCCGAAAAGTGATTTCCAGTGGAAGTTTCATCTTTATTTCCCCTTTTATTGGCTTAAGTTTATTGTATAGACATTTTAAGCGTCGCCGCACTGACGTGTGTCAATTCTTTACCCGGCTCTATGTTGTTGAATCAATGAGACAATTTTCATGATTTAATAGCGTGGCTGGCGGCTGGTGATGGGCGGCCACCGGACGGTCAACCGGCAGCTACAAAATACTGACAGATGCCAGGCAGTTAGGTGGCATGTCTGAATGTGAAAAGTTGCGCAAAATTGAAACGGAATGGCGGTTTTAATTTAGATGGAATTAGAGAATAATATGAGTCACCGTTAACACGCAGCGATTATTTGTTCCCTGCCGTCATTTAAATGCCAGGATTTTTCATGAACCAGAAGCGCGTAACTCTCCTCGCCATTGATACTTTTGTCCGTGTCACCATCGTGGCGTCGATGCTGGCGTTACTGTTCGGCTGTAACCGGGGAGGCGACAATTCGCTGGACAATGATGCAAAATCTTTGCAACGGGTGCCCGTTGCGCAACTGCAATTGAAACAGGCAGCCAATTGCGACGAATTGAAAGATTACATTACCCAGTCCCTGATTAAACAATACACCTCGATCCCCCGTGATATTAACTATTACTACGCTTGTCCGGCGCCAGGTGGTTCTGCAGATGGTACAGCTCCTCCTGATATGGCGGTACCGGCACCGGGAGGAGATCGAAATTTTACGGGCGGTGATAGTAGCAGTGGAGAAAGCAGTGCTGATGCCGCGCCGGTGCCGGGGGATGTGTCCGATACCAATAACCAGGAACAAGGTGTCCACGAAGGCGATATTGTTAAGGCCGACGCCCTGGGCAACATCTATGTTCTCAGCGGGCGCCACTTTATCATTGCCGATGGTTTTCCGCCACAGGACATCAGTGAACTGGCCCGTATTGACCTGGGTGGCCACGGCTTGAATCTGTTCCTGGACAAGGAAAACCAGCGGGTCATTATTATGGCCCGTTATGATCAACCGTATTATATAACCGATGATGTCCCAACGGCCGAGGAGGAGGCCAGCTCAGTCATATATCCGAAACCGCAACAGGATTATACCGTTGTATTGTTTTACGACGTTTCGACACCGTCCAACCCCCAGTTAGTTGATCAATTGCGTTTACGCGGCTATTTCCGTGAAGGCCGGCGCATCAATGACCGGTTGCATTTGGTATCTAATTATTACCTGCGCCCAACCGGTTTGTTTGAGGATCCCGAATTCTGGCAATTGAGAAATGAATTTAATTCGGCGGTGTATAGTGCCCGTTGCGATAATCCCGATGCTGATGTGGCCGATAATCCGGCGGTAATCGCGGCGCAAAATAAATTGGCGGCAAAAATTACCAACGTCGTAACAGCGCTTGATCCTTCAACTTATACTCCCGATGCCTATCGTGTGAATAGCAACGGCGGTTCGGAGTCAATACCTTACCTGGCCTGTGGCAACATTCATTTCCCGGGCGTAAAAAATACGCTCGGATTACAGTTGATTACCAGTGTCGATACCGATGGCGGCAACTTGCAGGCAGCAGGGGTCGTTAACAACAGTTACATCACCTATGTTAGTGAGAACAATCTCTATCTGGCTGAAAATAGCTTTAACTGGTGGTGGTTGACAGATGATGGTTCCTGGCCTTCGTCGCAAACCGCCATTTATAAATTTGCCATATCCGGCGATGCACCGCGGTATGTTGCGACCGGGCGTGTCGATGGGTACGTCAACAATCAGTTTAGTCTCAGTGAATACAACAACGTGTTGCGGGTTGCCACTACGCAGCGTGATCGGGTGCCGACTGATGACGGCCGGGGGCAATGGCATAGGGAAAATCATGTGTCGGTATTGTCTGATAACGGTAGTGGCGGTCTGAATATAATCGGCGAAGTGCGGGGATTTGCGCCTGATGAATCCATTCGCAGTGCACGGTTTCTGGGGGATCGCGGTTTTGTGGTGACATTTCGTAACATCGATCCATTGTTTACTTTTGATCTTTCAAATCCTGAAAATCCTGTCTTAATGGGCGAGTTAACCATCCCGGGCTTCAGTACTTATATGCATCCGTATGATGAAAACCACTTGATAACCATTGGGCGGGCCGGCGGTGATGGTGGAACCGGTGTGGGTAATGGCATGCAGTTGCAATTAGTGGATGTCAGTGACATGGCCAGTCCTGACGTGGTGGCTTCCCACATTCCCGAAATGCCCGATGGCTGGTCATGGAGCGCAGCGGAATACGATCACAAGGCGTTTACGTTTTATAAGCCTGCCAACCTGTTGGCGATTCCCTGGCAGGGCTGGTCAGGCACAGGCGTTCAGCCTTTTAGTGGGATTGTTGCGTTTGACGTAAGTTTGAATGATGGTTTTGTGGAACGGGGCCGAGTGGACCATGCAGACCTGGCGTATGACTACTATTGCCTTGACAATCCAGCGCTGTTAAATATGTACGTGACGAACTGTAACGATGGCCTTTATACACAATGGGCTGCGCCAAGGCGTTCTATCGTGATGACGGATGTGAATGAGAATGTGTCGGATATTTATTTGTTTACACTATCGGATGTCGGGCTCAAAGCGTCTTCGATTTATAACTTACCCGACACATTAGGCAGTATGGTGTTTCCGCAACAACCTTACCCGTGGTGGCATTTCAGGAATTATCCTGTGCCAATAAATGATCCTGTACCGGTTGCTTCGGTACAACCCGTCATGTAATACGCCGTAGCGTGACGCACAAAGCGGTAACGGGTGTCGGTGGACATCGCGCTGCAGTTTCAGGTCCGCTATGTTTCCCGTTTTAACTGTACAATCCCGGTAGGTCCATCTTCACCAGAGCGCTAACCTTTAATTTCCTGTAATCTTTCAACCAGTTAACGCTACAAGCGTGTCATTCAGAAAAATTCAATATTTTCTTTGTGGGTTCCGATAGTAGTGGTATCGCTAATGCTAGCTAACGGAACGTGCGATGAGCACTATTTTCTGCAAATACCACCCGAAAACGGCAGCGCGCTGGGAATGTCCGGATTGTGACATCACCATCTGCGGCAGTTGTGCGACCAAAGATACGGTGCGCAATACGGCGCAATGTCCGGTATGCAAGAGTCCGCTGCAGGCGGTCAATGCCACCAATTTCATCGAACCTTTCTGGAAGCGCATTCCCAAATTTTTCAAATACCCCGCCAATGGTCAGTCACTGATATTTATTGGCGTTATCGGTTTTTTTCTGGCGTTTGCACCCTTTGGCGGATTTATGAGTGTCGCCATGATGATCTTGCTGGGCCTGGCGTTTACCCGGTACGCGATGCTGGTGCTGGAATATACCGCCGATGGCAGGAACAAACCGCCTGACGTATCCATCAACATGATTACCAGTGGACATCTGGTGCCGCTAAAAATGATGGCCACCTATTTCGTTTTTGGTTTTGTGGTGGTGTTTCTCGGCAACAGTGCCGGATCGGCGGCCGCCGTCGTTATGTCATTTCTGGTGCTGGCCTGTTTGCCGGCAAGCACGATGGTGATTGCCACTACACAGAGTTTTATCCATGCAATCAATCCGTTGATGTTACTTGGTATCATCCGGGCAATCGGCAAACCCTACTGGATAATGTACGGCTTCCTGATATTGCTCAGCGCTTGCCAGACCGCCGTAACCTCAATTGTTGGTGCTGTCGACAGTTTCCTGTTATGGCCGGTGCAAAATGCAATCGGTCTGTACTTTACCCTGATCATGTTCAACATGATGGGTTATGTCATTTTCCAGTATCATGAGCAACTGGGCTATTCGGTGCGCATGGAAGTGGATCAGGACTACGGGGATTCTGCCAGAGGCGAGAAACCGAAGGCCAGTCATCCTGCGCTGCAGGAGGCGGAACTGTTGGTCAAGGAAGGCAATCTGGATGAAGCAATCTATCGGCTGCGATCTATTGTTTCGGGTTCCAATGTGCCGCTGGAGGTGCGCGCCTATTATCATCAGTTGCTACGCACCAGCGGTCAGGCCGAGGCCATGGTGAAGCACGC
>JASFMT010000373.1:0-4524 GCA_050117455.1 Gammaproteobacteria bacterium
AATTGCCGGGCTTTCTTATAGCCACGCTCCTGCACGGTGATGACGACATTCCACTCCATTGCTAACCTCTAGCGTTGATTGATTTGCACATAAACCAGTTTTTCATTTCTGTACTACAGAGATTTTTGGTTCATCAATCCAGGTACCGTGACAAACCGGACATTTTGACGGCTTATGCAATTTGTCATGATGGAATTGAAACTCACATTTTCGGCAACGCGCCGGTGCAACTTCAAATACGTATTCGCTGTGCTTGAGGCTTTTTCTCAAATGCTCCAGGTCACCTTCAACATCCTTGACGCGCATTTCCAGCAACTGGGCAATTTCTTTTAATCCCATGGGATGGTCCAGCAACAGGTCAATGAGGTCTTTGCGAAACATACATTCTCGGGCTATATTCGTTTGATATATAGTTTTTACAATATCAGGCATTATGGCTGTAATGACCATGCCGCACACCCTTTAACAAATGCTGAAAACCCTCGCCGCTCACTTCAACAAGGTGTATATGATCGCCGGCTTCGAAATAAACTTTGGCCAACGATAAAAGCTGGTCATCCAGGTATGTATGAATATCATAGGCCGGCCCCAACGGTGGAATCGCTCCTGGCTTGCAATCAACAAACAGTTTATCGACTTCATCTTCATTGGCCAGTTGCCACTCCCGACCGGTGTCTTCGAGCAAGGCATCCAGTTTGACCCAGTTACTTCCGGGAATCACAACCAACGCGTAACTTTCCCGATCCTTGAGTAATACCGCCTTGGCAATATGGTCTTCCCGCACATGGGTCGCTTGTGCTGTTTCGCGGCTGGAATATGTTTTGGGATGCGGCACCGGTTCAAAATCCACACCGTTTCGTGCCAAATATTTTCTTACGGTTTCTGCAATAGCCATGACGCTATCCCTTTATCGCGTTGATTGCCGCAAAATTACGCGACATCATTTCCTCTACATTACATTTTAATATAAACTTTATCGATCAATTTGCCCTTGATAGGGCTCAACAATGTTTTAATTAATTCACCGGCGGATAAACGGTTATGAGCGCTAAAGACAATCAACCCGATTGGGATAAAATCGCTGAGAAATTTGACATCTGGCTGCCCCAGCTTGCACCCGTGGGCGCTGCCCTGCTGGAAACACTAGCCGCGCAGCCTGGTGACAAAATCATTGATCTTGGATCAGGAACCGGTGAACCGGCATTGACCCTGGCCCGGCGCATGAAAGGTACGGTGGACATCACCGGTATTGACGCTGCCGAAGGAATGGTCAAGGTTGCCGAGAAAAAAGTGGCCAATGAAAATTTACAGGGTATCCACTTTGTCACCATGCCTGCGGAAAACATGGCGTTTCCTGATAACAGCTTCGACCGTGCCCTGTGCCGGTTTGGTGTCATGCTGTTTGAAGATCCATTGCAGGGGCTCAGGGAAATGCACCGCGTATTGAAACCCGGCGGCCGTTTCGCCATCGCCGTCTGGAGTACGCCGGATACCATGCGCACATTGTCGTGGTCCTACGAAGTATTCAAACACCGGGTGGAGGAAGATTATCACCCACCGCTGGCAAAGGTCACGTCACTGGGCGAACCGGGTCTTATGGAGGAATTACTTAAAAACGCCGGTTTCGCTCACTTCAACGTGGAAGCGAAAACATTTCATTATGAATTTGACTCCTTCGATGCCTATTGGAATGCGGTGGAGGACTCGGAAATTCTGAAGATGCAATACGACGCTGTGCCCGATGATCAACGCCACGAGATCCGCGACGAAGTGGGCCGTTTTGCGCGGGATTTTATCAAAGACGGCAACCTGGTAATTCCACACGAATATTTATTGGTAACCGGCGACAAATAAAGTGTTCGAGCCGAAATTGTCACGGTAACATCACAAAGCCCACGTGTAACGGCGCCAAGAAGCTGTTACACAGGGTAACGTGATTCCATTTCCCTTATATTCCACTATTTCACCAACTCCTGCGGTTGCGGGAACCGTGTATCAATCAGCGTCATGTTCGTTGTAACGACCCATCTTATATCTCTTTGCGAATTATTTGAGTTTGTCAATAAAATCCGTGGGCAGCGGAATCCAGCCTAGCCCAACCATGACCACAATCACCACGGTATAAATCAGTGCGATGATAATATGCTGACGCCAGTGAATTTTTCCGGACTGCTTGCTGGCAATGCCCACGACCCCTTTATGCATCAATACAAACCCCAATAAGTTTGTCAGCCAGTAACCCAGCACAAAGGACGGCATAAAGAGCTTCTCACTCAGCAAGGTGAAAGGGACGGAAAACGCGTAGGCCAGGGGCACGTTGACCACCATGTCGTTCCACCAGGATAAAGGGGACAATATGTAACCGATAGCGGCCAACACGGAGTTCCAGACGTAGCGCTTTGACCCCGCTGCGTGTTGCGAGGATCGCGATTCCCGGAACCACATACGCCTGTTATGATGATCGGTTTTCCACACGCTACTGGATCCCAGCTGAGTTTAAGTTTATAAAAAAGTTTAAATAGTGATTCAATGTCTTTATCGATCCCGTACCTATCTCGCTGCAGGGTCAGTTACAGTGTACGTAACCCTGACCGCGCAAGAATTGATAAATCTCAGCGCATTGCCGATACCATAAAGATTTACACTACGCTGGCTTTTGAACAATCCACAATTTTCCGGACCCGGGTACCAAGGGGCTCCCCTGATCAGGCAATGTTTCACGGATGCCGGTGCAGTGCACCTTCGAGTTTGACCACCCCGTTGATGCACCGCGGGATTTCCATTTGTTTTCGCTATCGCAATATGTAAACGCCAGGTTCGGCACAAAATAAGATCATAAAAACCAGGCGGTATTCCGTTCCTGATATCCAGCTCTAAAATTCAAGCTTTTTGATAGTATAGTTCTCTCCGGCAAAACGGTTACTCGACTTTAACAAACGCCGTTTCCTGCCATCGGGATGGCGCGTTTTTGAATCTCACGAAGGGATAATATTAGATGCTAATGTTTCTAGCAGATGGGAATGGTCAAGAGCAGCTTTATGAGCCGGCAAACGGAGAATCAGGCGCCGTATCCAGTGCCAGTTTGCGCAGCGTATTGTAAACCTGGTCTAATTCCTTTTTGTCGTGTGGGCTTATTGTTTGATCGGTTACCTGTTTTACCTTGAGAGAAACAAACTCGTCACGACTTAGCGCCACGCTCCATTTAGGATATTTTTCGTTCCATTTAAAGGCATTTTCAATCTGACTGAGAAAATTCTTTTGCGTAGCATTAAGTTCCACGCCACATTCTTCGGCCAGGCTCACAATACTATTACCTGGTGCTTGACGAATGAATCGCTGGTTGTTGCGGTCTATGAGGATTCCGATAGAAAGATATTGAATCGCGAATGCGGCAAGATTGCCATACAACCATTTGAGGTCCGTATTAACCTCCGCCGCCTGTTGCAAAATGGACTTTGCCAGACCCTGGTACTCACTTTCTTTTACCTGATCGACGACTGTCGTATCCAGAGCCCAACAGGCATCTGCAGCTCTTTTTAGTTCCGTCGCCTGGTCGATCCAGAATCCGATACCATACTCGGATGCGTCGGAATGACTTTCCAATGCACCTCCCTCTTCCACTGATTTTTCCATAAAAAGCGTCTCATTTTTATAAACAATAGTTTATCCACAAAAAAATGCCGAAAAAATGACAAATATCAAAGACACTAACGCTCAATTACAAATAATGTCATCAAAAGAAACTAATAATTATGAAACCACTCCAACGACAGGAGTTACAGAACCGGAGGCAGTTATTATGAAAAAACGACCTAAACCCGTGGTCAATAACTGGTATCAACACCTGGACAAAGGATTGCGATTTGAAGTGGTCGCCATCGACGAAGAAAGGGAAACCATCGAAATCCAGTATATCGACGGCGACCTGGACGAAATCGCGTCTACCGAATGGGAAGAACTGCAAATCGCACCGGCCCAGGAGCCTGAAAACTTCAGCGGCCCTTACGACGTGGGTGAACTGGACGATTATGGCACGGAAATTACGGATACCTCAAAACAGGACTGGGATGAATCCTTTGAAGAAATAAAGCTGCGTCGACATTAAAAATTGAAGCGCAATTGCTTGCGCAAAAGAAAGATTGCGTATTATTCCAATTTTATGGCAGCGACGTGTGGAAGCCGTCAATTATCGTAGTAATTACCGATTTCCATCCGACAAGGTTCGGTAGCAATAATTGACTATTTTCTCCAGACGGAGAATTATTTTATTGTTTTTATAGCTTTAATTAATCCGAATAGCGAATTGGTTTGCGCTTCTGTTTTCGCTCAGATTGCTTGCGTTTTTCATCCAGGCGGCGCCTTTTGGCAGCTAATGATGGTTTTTTCTTTTTACGGGGTTTGGGACTAACGGCAGCCTTCGCCACCAATGCCACTAACCTGTCCGTGGCATCCTGACGGTTGCGTTCCTGTGATCGATAACGTCGGGCGGTAATTATCAACTCGCCTTCTTTATTAATACGGGTG
>JASFMT010000374.1:0-4523 GCA_050117455.1 Gammaproteobacteria bacterium
CTTGCGGAGCACGATTGGTACTGTCGAAGACATGAATCACCTCATCGTGGTGTTTACCAACGATTTCCGAGACACTGGTTTCCAGTAGGCGGGCAGTGGCCGGGTTGGCGTACTCAATAATACCGTCCCGGTTTGTCGTCAAAACGGCATCACCGATAGAACGCAGGGTAATCTGAGCTTTTTCTTTTTCTTCATAAAGCGCTTTTTCCGCCAGTTTTGTATCAGTTACATCCTGTGCGGTGCCTGAAATAGATAATATGCGGCCGTCGTTGTTCTTATTAACATGAATTTCCTGGTGGATATAACGGGGATTGGTATCTGGTAGTGTTAGCCGGTGGTCCAGTGCATGTGCCTTGCCGCTTTCAATAGCCAGGGCGAGTGTATTACGGAATGTTGTTTTTTCGTTTAATGGAAGTTGACTAATCAAAGTTTCCATTGAAACCGCGGCCGCAACGGGTTTCAGGCCGAAAATATTACAAAGTTCCGTGGAACAAATGAGCTCATCCGTTGTGAAATTCCAGTCCCAGTTGCCAACCCGGGCGATACGCTGGGCATTGGCCAATCGTTGCTGGCTTTCCCTCAGGGCTTGCTCTGTTTCTCGCAAATGACTGAGGTCGCGCAGACCCTGAAAAATGCCAATGGGATTTCCGCTGTCATCTTTTACGACTCTGATTGTTACTTCAATAGGTCGCCCGGTCGGATTAGTAGGATCGTCCGCCTCTTTGGTAAAAAAGGCATCCCGCCGTTCGAGGCGTGCCGCGCAGGCGGGACACGGTGTTTTTTCCGGTTTCAGGTGAATTAGCGTGCGCACGTCCTGGCCCAGGGCCTGCGCCGGCGTTTTACCGATTTGCTTATAAAACGCGCGGTTAGCGCGAATCAAGCGGTCATTGAGATCCACCAGGTACATAGGATCTTCCAGGAAATCCATCGCGTATGACCACTCAGCTGACGAGCGCGCTAAATCAGACTCGATCGCGGAAAGTCTGCTTTTCAGCTTGTAGACATATTTGGTAACCAGAGCTGCTAATCCTAAAAATGACAGCGCCAATAATCCCAGAAGCCACAGTGGGACTGAAAATGATGTGGTTGTTAATGGGGTTTGTACGGAAACCTGGGCCGGTGCAAATTCGGGCCAAAGCAGGCAATAGATCATTGAACCGGCAATGCACGTCCTGACTTGCCAATGTCGCGCTAACTTGTGTAACAACGATGACTACCTACTGCGTTAAATATAGCGGGCCAATATAAAAATTATAATTTGTAAGGTTATCGTCCGATAAAGAAAATCTTTTAACAGGTAGTGTTAGCGGCAAAGGTGAATTTAATTGAGTATGCGTTGTTTTGACGTCCAGGAATTCGATTCGCGCATATTTTAAACGATATTATCGATGGAGGGCGTGTTTCTACCAATCATTAATTTTGGTTGGTCGGCGCGGTGAATATCCCGAGCAGCATAGTTAGCCCATCAAGTCACGTTGGCTGGCGACCCACTTCCATCATGAAAACAGAGATGGGGCTTTTGGTATCCCCGGCCAGCCGGTACCATCGTTTGCTGAATTGTCTTATCCGTCGCCGTCAAAAAACAAAACCAATATTAAATTTAACAATTGCCCCGGACGGATACCACTTTAATACGGTTTCAGCATCTTCAATATCCTCCTTATCCTCGGGATCATCGGCGTATTGTGAAGCACTTACCCGAACATCGGGTGATACGGGGATTTCCAGTACCAGCCAGTCCACGGTAACCAGGTACTTTTTTCGCCATTGCCATTGATTGGCGAAACCAAGTTTGATAAATCGTGTACTGAATTCCGCCGCCGTTTCCGAGTAGTTATTTGTAACCAGGTCAAACCAGTCACGGGGAAGTCTCGCTTCCAGATTACGGTAGCCAAAGCCCATAATGAAATTTAAGCTGCCGCTACGACTGGGAAAGTAACGCGCTTGTAACGCCACTTTCTGTTCGATTATTTCTCCAAGCTCGAAACTGAAAAATCTGAAAGCATAACTGGATCTAAAATATTCGGCTTCCAGTATCCAGTTGGGATTCGAGACGTAGTGTGCGCTTACGCCATAACCGAGTGGATAGGGAACTGAAAATGGCGCCAATATGCCATTAATTCCGAACGTAGTGTCATGTCGGTATTGTTCTTCTGCACAAACGCCACTAGTATAAAGCAGCAACAGTAATGTCAAAACTCGGCGAGATAATAATTGCATCACGAAATTTCATATGTTGGGAGTAAAAATTTTTCAGCATTATACCCGTAATTATCGAAAGGGTAAGGAATTAATGGATTGAAGTGCGCATTTTGTGAAAATTACCGGATTAAGTAAGTAAATAATTACCGGCTTGACAGGCTCTCATCGTTATTCAGGGGAGAAAATACGGTGGATAAAATTGACTTCGATGATTTTCGGAAAGTGGAATTGCGGGTAGGGCGCATTATTTCGGCCGAGCCTTTTGAAAAGGCTAGAAAGCCCGCTTATATATTGCAGGTGGATTTCGGTGACGACATTGGCGTAAAAAAATCCAGCGCTCAGATTACGGCGTTGTACAAACCGGAAGATTTGGTAGGACGTTTGGTGGTCGGAGTGGTTAATTTCCCTGAAAAACAAATCGGTCCGATAATGTCGCAATGCCTGGTAACCGGTTTTCACAATGAAAACGGCGATGTGGCGTTGTGTGTTCCCGACCATCCGGTACCACTGGGGAGTAAATTACTATAGATCGCGGGGTTCCATTGGTATAAAACTTATGAACCGACATCACGATTTTTTCACTTATAGCCGAACTCTCCCGACCATTGTCCGTGCCTGAAATCGAGCGTTACCCATTTCGGAATAAATTTATCGGGTTTTTTAATGGGAAATGTTTCCGTATCGGGGGCGTGCCCCCGGATTTCATCGACGACACAATGTTTGGTCATCACCGGATGAAAAAACAGTTTTAACCTGTCATTGCCTGAATCAAGTGGAATAAAATCATCCGCCGCACTATCGGGAAACAGGACGCGTAACCGAATAAGGCAACTAAAATACAGTTCCAGTTCGATATTTAACGGGGTCTGCCGTTTAGCAAGTGCCGATTGCGCATTGGCGCTCAGTTTGACGGAGACCGACGGTGCGCTCATGAATTGGGTACCTCTTTCCACTTACACTTTCTATACATCAGTATTGTTCAAAATTGATGCTATGAGAAGAAAAATAAGTGAAAAATTTGATGGATGCCAATGCACGATTTCGTGCTGGCAGTGAGTATTGTGTGCTGGTTCTTATTCAGAATACACCTTTTTGAAGGAGATCGTCTATGCTCTATCTGGTCCAACACGGCGAAGCTTTGTCAAAGGAACAGGACCCCGATCGCCCGCTGTCACCTCGGGGGGAGTCCGACATCACACGTATAGCCGGCTTTCTGGCGGCGGCAGGCATATCAGTTGACCGTGTTATTCATAGTGGAAAAACCCGCGCCCGGCAAACAGCGACAATATTGGCCGGGACCCTCTCGGCAACTGGCGCTGTCGAAACGCAAGACGGTATCAGTCCCAATGATTCGGTGGAAATGTTCGCGGATGTCCTGACCGCCTGGAGTACACCCACCATGGTTGTTGGGCATTTACCGTTTATGGCGAAATTAGTCACGTATTTGTTGACCCAAAACAGTGAACCGTCGATTGTTACTTATCAACCGGGTAGCGTGGTGTACATGAGCCAGGATGAGCAGAACCGCTGGACATTGAACTGGATGGTAAGACCCGAGTTACTGCTTGATTAAACCAGCCCTTAAACCGTTCGCCAGATCATTTAGTGTCTTTACCCGATTTGGATCAATGTTTCTTGTCCCATCCGGCGATTACAATTATTCAAAACGCAACGGGTATAACGGGTGGTGTTGCCAATGGCAAAGCTGACATTTTTAGGGTCCACTGAGGGTGTAACGGGTTCTTTATATCTGCTGGAAGCGGGAAGGTCGCGTATTCTGCTGGAGTGCGGCTTAATCCAGGGGCATTACGATGACGAAAGACACAACCGGGACCCTTTTCCCTTTGATCCGAAATCTATTGACGCCGTCGTATTGTCCCATGCCCATCTGGATCATTCCGGACGGCTGCCAAAACTAATAAAGGAGGGATACACCGGACCGGTGTACATGACCCGGCCTACCAGCGAACTGCTGGATATTATGTTGAAGGATGCCGCGTATTTAAGCATGCGTGACGCCGAGTGGGAAAACAAACGCCGCAAGCGTTCCGGAAAAGATGAAATTGACCCGCTCTATACCCTGGATGATGTGGAGCGGGCGCTAAAACAATTTGTCGGCGTTCACTATAAAACGGGCCAGGAAGTTACCGAAAATGTGACGGTTACCTACCACGACGCGGGACATATTCTGGGTTCTGCCATCGTCGAACTGGACATACAGGAGGGCACCCATACCCGAAAGTTAGTATTTTCCGGTGACCTGGGTAATAGCTATGCCGCCTTGTTGCGGGACCCGGTTACGTTGCATGAGGCTGATATGC
>JASFMT010000375.1:0-4516 GCA_050117455.1 Gammaproteobacteria bacterium
TAATATTTTAGCCGGAAGTTGAGCAAAATTTGAGACTGCTATACATAAGCTGTCAGTAAAAAGGAAGCTGTTTGTAATATTTTTCCTATATTTTGTGAATGGTGATAATAGGTGTAGTAAATATATTCCAATCAGTAATCGGAAACTTATGTTGTATTTCACGGGTTCGTGGTGTCGGAGTGTTTTGTTGCGCTGTTTGATATTATCAGCCTCACGAAAAATCTGAGGTGCGGTGGTTGGAAGGAGCAGGGAAAAGCAGGGCGCCCAGTGGCACCCTGCGAACAAAAATCCATATTTTAGTTTGATGCCTGGTTTTTGTTAAAACTTAACAACCATCCCCGCACCAAGGAAACTACTTTCGTCGGTGTTGGTGCCGTCGTCTTCCTCGACATTGGCATACATGACATATCCGGTCACAAGTTTGGTTACTTGGTGATCATAACCGACAGCCATTAACGTGGTTTCGTTGGCAGGATCAGCACTGTCTTCTGACATTATGTACTGTAGTTTCGCTTTGCCATTGCCGCCGGTCTTCGCATTGAAACTTACACCAAGGGTATCCACTTCATCGTCGGATGGGGATGCTGATTCCACGCCGGTTTGATAGAACAAGCCCAGTTGCATACCGCTGAATTTGTAAATGCCCACCAGGCGGGTGAGCGTATTGGAATCCTGGCCGTCGGTATCATCGTACTGGTCATGGGCCAGCGCGACATAGATTGGGCCTTCTTTGTATGATACCGAGGCAGAGATGTTGTCTGCCAGGCCATCACCGGTACCGGTACCACCGGGCGTTTGCTCGCCGTCACCTTCGCCGGGAATCAAAGCGACAGCATAGCTCACGCTACCAGTTTGTCCCAGGTAGGCTAATACGTTATCGAAACGGTGTTCGCCGTCTTCGGCGCTGGCATTCTTTAAGTCGCCATCAGTATCGTTAAACTGGTCAAATTTGCCCTGGGCCATTTTTAACGGGGTGTCGTGTCGGCCGAAACGCAGTTCTCCAAAACTACCTTTCAGTCCCAGGTATTGATTGCGCCGTTTTAAGCCGGCGGATCCGGAATCAAAATCGGGGTCTTCGACATTTTCATCGTCCGGATTAACTTCGTATTCCAGCTTATAGGTCGCTTTCAGGCCACTGCCCAGGTCATGATCGCCCTTGATGCCAAACCTGGACGCATGACTGCGTAACTGTATGTTATCCGTTGTCGTTGTGCCGGCTTCTTCAACTTCGACTTGACCGACGGATAGATGTACTTTGCCATACACGGTGGGTTCAGCATGAACCATGGCGGGTATTATGAATGTAGATGCAACAATTAGCCCCTGTAATCTTAATTTCATCATGTTCCTCTTTTTTGTTGGAAATTGATAACGTTATAGTGGTAAGCGCATTAGCTATATTCTGCGGCACCGGCGATGGTCTCGCAGCAACGGACCTGATCATTATGGGGTCGGTATGACACTGAATAAGCGCTTGGTAAGGAGGCAGGGTATTAACCGCACATTACATTCTTATGACGAACGTATTACAAAACGGTGACGATCGAGTGAGGTCTCTGGTATTCTGTAAGTCTTTGAATTGAGCTGTAGAGAGTTAGTTATTATTGATTTCGGGTAACAAATCGATCTTTTTATACTAAGATGTTTGTAACAATTATTAAAAACAACGAAATTATTCATGCCGCAGCAACGATCACAACAAAAACTCAGCGATATTCCGGTTACCACAAACCGTTTAAATCACCTTGCCAATAAGCTGAAGCTTGCGCAATCGACGCAACAACGCGCTTTTACATTGGCCAAATTAAAACCCGATCCCCAGGCGTGGTTACAGTTTGTGGACAATGTTTTGTTGATTGTCGGCGTTACGATGGTCATTGTTGGCGTTATGGCGTTTTTTGCCTACAACTGGGCCGACATGCACAAATTCGCCAAATTTGCGCTCATTGAATTGGCCCTGGTTGCCACTGTCATTATTGCGTATCTAAAGGGACTGGAGACGTTACCCGGCAAGGCGGCTTTGTTCGGTGCGGCGGTTATGACCGGCGTATTGCTGGCGGTCTATGGTCAGACCTACCAAACCGGCGCTGATCCCTACGGCCTGTTTTTAACGTGGGCACTATTGATTAGCGGTTGGGTGTTGATTGGTCGCAATGGCGGACTGTGGTTGTTGTTGCTTGTCCTGTTGAATTTGTCCCTGATTATGTACTGGACGCAAATCGTGCATCCGCAAGACTGGCGGCAGGTTTTCGCCAATATGTTTGGTCCATTTGCAGGTATCACGTTTTCTTTGACCGATTTTGCATTGGCACAGTGGGTTTTTGCCATGAACGTTACGGCACTCATCTTGTGGGAATTCATGAGTCAAAGGGGAGTGGCATGGATGAACGGACGTATCTATCCGCGAATTATTGCGGTGTTTGCCCTGTTACCAATCGTCGTCAGTACCTTCCTTTATATCGTGACTTCCGGCTCGGGTAACGACTGGGGAGTACGTTTTTTGTCTCCAGTGTTTTTCGCCGTATTTACTATTGCGTCATTGTATTACTTTAGTCGTAAACATCTGGATCTGTTTATTCTGGCGGCCGGGTTGCTGGCGGTGATCGTTGTGGTTACCACGCTATTGGCGCACGTAATGGGTGGGGATTTCGAAATGTTCATAATTCTGGGATTGGTCATTATAGCTCAATCGGCGGCAGCGGCGCAGTGGCTGCGTAAAGTGAAAACCGCAGGGGAGGCGATTCAGTGAATCAGCGCATATCTGATTTCCAGCAGGTATTTGATCAGTTAGCGGACGAGGGGTTACTGGAAACCGGATGGGAGCAAAACGTGCGCGACGTGCTGGTTGAAGAACATAATGAGCAGCCTTGGTACGTGCGAGTCATGGTGGGATTCAGTGCCTGGCTGGCCAGCTGGATGTTAATCGGTTTCGTTGTAGGTGCCGCCGTTGTGGAATCAGAACAGGCTACATTGATTATGGGCGTGATTCTGGTGGTCGGTGCTGTGTTTGCCCGTTGTGTCAGTGACAATGATTTCATGACCCAGATGGCACTGGCGGTAAGCCTGGCCGGCGAGGGGCTCATTGTGTTCGCGGTTTACGAGATCAGTGACAGCTTTGAAGCAACCATGTTCAGCTTTATTTTTCTGGAAGCAGTGTTAGTGGCATTTTATCCGGATGCGGTTCACCGGTTTTTATCATCGGCCTCGATTTTCGGCGCCCTGGCCGGGTTGCTATATAAATGGGAATTGCAATCGCTGTTACACGTCATCGTGATTGGCGGTGCCGCGGGATTTATAGCTATGGTATTTTATGAGCGAGGATTTCTGGCCAGGGGGCAGGGACAACTGGTGTTACCCGTTAAATGGGGTGTGCTGTTCGGCCAGTTAGGTGTTTTGATGTTATCCACCATTTATGTGCTTCCGGAACTTGGCCGTGATTTTGAGTTCTTTCCGTTCCGCTGGGTATCCACGCTGGGTCTGGGCGTGCTGTTGCTGTTTCTTATCTATCGGCTCGAACGATCGGGATATTTTACGTTAGCAAGAAACGGTAAAGCGATTGTTTATGGCGCCTGCTTCGTGTTAATCGTTGCTGTCCTCAAGGCCCCCGGGCTAATCATGGCGTTATTGCTCTTATTACTGGGCTTTGCCCGGTCGGACAGAGTATTGCTGGGCGTTGCCATCGGGTTTTTTGTTGTATTTCTGGCGGCGTTTTTTTATGGCATTGAAGTCACGTTATTAACCAAGTCATTGGTGTTGGTTGCGGCGGGCGCCCTGTTGCTCGTGGCCCGTATCGTGTTAAAACATTTTGTGTTTCAGGCAGGAGAGACAGAAAGCAATGACTGAAGCCAATGGCAAGTTGGACAAGTTGACCAGGCCGATATTGGTTGGTGTATTGGTTATTATACTGTTGCTGGTTAATGCACTGATTTTCAGTAAAGAACAAGTAGTCAACAACGGTACAGTCATGTTGCTGGATCTGGCGCCCCGGGACCCGCGGTCGTTGTTACAGGGGGATTACATGGCGTTACGCTATCGCATGGCCGCTGATATTGGTCGTCATTCAGAAACATTGACCGAGGACGGTTATGCCGTTGTGGCACTTGATGATCATGATGTGGCTACCTTTATACGGATTTATGGTGATGGTCAGCCACTGGAGAGCAATGAACACCTGCTGTTTTATCGCAAGCGCCATGGTGTCGTGAAGGTTGCCAGTGATGCGTTTTACTTCCAGGAACAACATGGAAGATATTATCAGGCCGCCCGCTATGGCAAGATCCGGGTATCGGAGGAGGGGGACGCGGTGTTGGTGGGTTTGGTGGACAGTGAATTTAATGTCTTACGGCCACCTGCAAGCAACGCTAGTGGTCCAGGTGAAAAATAATTAAGGTGTCCCTGACGAATGCGGAATCGTGATGTTTGTACGCAGCCCGTTTAATGTTTCTGATGGGGACATGCTGATGGTTCCTGCGTATTGATCAATAATATCTTTGACGATTGATAGCCCCAGGCCATG
>JASFMT010000376.1:0-4513 GCA_050117455.1 Gammaproteobacteria bacterium
CTTAACTGGTAACACTGTTGGGCATAATCGAGTAAGTCGGCGGTTTCGTTGTCTACGTCAACCGGTGCCCCGTTGGCGTTATTGATAGCGTGAATAATATTATCGTCGCGGTAACGGCTGTATTTTTGTTCGATGCGTAACGTTTCCTGCTGTGCAGTACGGCAAAGCTGTTGAGCCAGGGCGCTATCCCGGGTATCCATCAGGATTTCGCAGGTGCAGGCCATCGCATCAAAGCGTCCCACGTAATAGTCATGGTGTTGTTGCAGGTCTAACGTCATTGTCATGGCAAGCCATTATGCCAAAAAAATGGCCCGTTACCATCCAGTAACAGATACTATCGGATGGTAACGGACCTTTTTGGATGCCGGCAACGGGCATTGCGTTGTTGCCGTTGAGTTGAATTAGAACGTAAAGCTATAGCCCACCTGAAAGATCACCACATCCACGTCAGGAAATAGTTCCTGATTATTGAGCTCGCCGAATTTGTCCGGTTCGTCGCCGGACTGTTTCATAAACTCAAGCCGGGTGGTGAACTCACTGGTTTTGCTGAACTCCAGCCCGTAAAGTAGCCCGATCGTCGTGGTGGTCATGTCTCCCAGCCGGTAATCGGCACTGGCTTCGGTGGCAGAGGTTACGTTCGGCTCGTCACTGGCCAGCAGATAAGGCTTGTAGAAGTCCGCCGCCGACTGGATATATTGGCGCACGTGGGGTTGCAGGTAATGGCCGCCACCCAGTTCATAGCGGTAGCGAACATCAAATGTGTGCGAGTCGATACCCCAGTCATCCCAGAAATAACGATAGCTGAAATATATAACGTCTTTATCAAACTGGTGCACATACTTGGTGTACAGCGACTGGCTAAGACGCGTGTCTGGCCGGTTTTCGTAGCGGTAGGAAGGTCCGTCACCCGTATTTTGGTTGATGATTTCACCGTAGTCAGCGCTCAGTGGGTTGTCATCAATCACGCTTAGTATTTTATAGGGATCCGTAAGATAACCGTCACTGTTGCCGATACTGTAATTTAGCTGGATCAGAGATCTTTGATCCAGTATCTGGGTTACCCCAAATAAAAAGTCAACGACGGTTTTGTCTTCGCTGGTACTTTGGATGGCTTTGACATCCGGAAATTCCGGCATGAGCGTCATACCCACCGGCGCACCGCCGACGGGTTCCACGGTATCAAAACTCACCGAGAGGCCCGCCGTATAGGTGCGGGATTTGTCCGCGTTATCCCTGGCAAGGGTCGCGGAGGCTCCCAACGACGTGTAATCGTATTCGTTGGAAAAATAAGCGCCATAGACACCTTTTAGCAACCGGCTGTGGGGAACTTCCCATTCGCCGCTCAACGCGACGCGCGAATCCAGAAAAGAAGGGTCCAGTACCGGTTCATTGGGATCCGCGGTATAGGCATTTTTTCCAGAAGGTTGGGTAAAGGTTTGCGGAAACGGCATGGGTACCGCGCCACTGGCGGAAGCGCCGGTCAGTGAATCAAAGACCAGGCGCAGATTAATAAACTCATCATCATCGAGTTCCTTGCGTGCCTTGAAGACCGGTTCGATGGCCTCCACCCGGTCAGTTTCCGAGTACAATAACAGCGCGCTGTCAAATTCCCAGGGTGCATCGGTACCGAATGCGGCGGCATCGTCCGTTGCCGTACCCAACAAGGTGCAGGTTGCGGTGGCCAGGGCGCCGCGAATGGATTGTCCCTTCTTTAGTTGCATCCGCAGCCGCCTCCGCCGATGCCGGAACCGCCACTGGAGGATTCTTTACTGTAGTAAATATGCTCATCCAGATAAGCCTCCAGGGGACTCGGAGTTAACTGCATTTTCTTTTGCGCCAGCGTGCCCCGTTCCCAGGGTTTGACCGGCTCGATGGAACAGCCGGTACCGGCTACGGTAATAAGCACCAATAGCAAATAGCGGAAAAATTGCGGATACATCATTGATACTCCAGGGCTTTCGCGATGTTAATCGATTAGAATCAAAGTAGCGCTATAACACGAATCGTATCGGCCGAATTGCGCCCTCATTGAGGCATGCAATCATTGGCAGCATGCTGCCTGTAACGGGCGGTTTTGCCTTGCGAGACGTTTAAGCGTTACAGTGGTACAGCTATCGGTTGGTAGTATATTTTGGTGCCAGATCCACTTGCAGGCATAAGGGGGTTTGAAGTTTCACCAGCACCAAAATTCTGTAATAAACTTAACGACAAGGGCAAAACAGCTTTGTCATTGTCATAAACGCCAATGACCTGGCGAAGGCCAGGGCAACGATTGCCGATGCGATCACTGGCTGCTGCTTAATATCGTTGGGAGGAAATGTACCCAAGGTTCCTTAACTGTGGCTTAATAGTGTCGATGACAATGTATAGCAAAAATGAATATGAACGATCGTTGGGCATTTTCGTCAAACGGGAACGTTTAACCGATTTTAGATTTGCGCGAACTGATGAAACAATAACTTAAGGGGTCCACCATGCGTGTATTGCTGGTAGAAGACGACGAATTACTGGGGGATGGCCTGCGGGCCGGACTCAAACAAACCGGGTATACCGTCGACTGGGTCCTGGACGGACAGAGTGCTGAAAGCGCGCTAACCGATAATGACTTTGACCTGGTGGTGCTCGATATTAATCTGCCCAAAATATCCGGCATGGAAGTGCTGCGCAATATTCGTAAACGAGGCCTGGCGATTCCCGTGTTAATTCTCACCGCCAGGGACAGTATTCCCGACCGGGTCGAAGGACTGGATAGCGGTGCCGATGATTACCTGGTAAAACCGGTGGATCTCGATGAACTATGTGCCCGGTTGCGGGTATTGCAGCGGCGTTCCGCCGGCCGCTCCGATCCGGTGATTCAGCATGGTGACCTGATACTGGATCCCGCCGCTCACCGGGTAACGGTTGCCAACAAGCCGGTGAGCCTGTCGATGCGCGAGTTCGTTCTGTTACAGCATTTGCTGGAAAACGTGGGACGGGTTATTCCACGGGCCCGGCTGGAACAAAAGCTTTATGGCTGGGAGGGAGAAGTTGAGAGTAATTCCCTGGAAGTTTTTATCCATCACTTGCGTAAAAAACTCGGCTCCAATTTAATCCATACTGTGCGCGGGGTGGGTTACATGATTGAGCAAGAATCTTGAGAAACTCCATTCGCCGCCGCTTACTGGCCAACCTGCTGATCACTATCGCGTTCGTCAGCCTCATCACCCTCTGGCTCAGTTACAACGATGCCCGTCACGAAGTACAGGAATTGTTTGATGCCCAGATGGCGCAATCCGCCCGGGTGTTGCAGGCCTTGTTGCTGCCAAAACTCGATGCAGAACAGGCGACCGGCGATTTGCAGGACCTCATGGAGCGTTACACGCAGGTACCAGCGCCATCCCGGGAGGAAGACGAAGAGCAGGCCCATGCGTTTGGTCATGAATATGAGCGTAAACTGGCGTTTCAGGTATGGGACCGGGATCAGAACCTGTTACTGTTTTCCGCCATGGCGCCAACCAACGCCCTGTCAAAGCGCTCCCTGGAACCGGAAAACCGCGGTTTTTCCGATGAAGTGGTTGGCGCTTTTGACTGGCGGGTGTTTTCGCTGTGGGACGAGTCGGAACAATACCTGATACAGGTGGGCGAACGCTATGACGTGCGCAATGAGTTAATCACCCAGATCAGCCGCCAGCTGGTAACACCGTCACTCGTGTCGCTGCCTTTTTTAGGCCTGATGATCTGGGTGGGTATTGGCCGCGGCCTGCGGCCGGTCCAGAAGGTGGCCAACGAAGTGACCCGCCGGGACCCCGAATATCTCGAACCGATGGATGCCGACCCGGTGCCCACCGAAGTGCGGCCGTTGGTGAACAGTCTTAATAAACTGTTTGAGCGCTTGCATAATGCGCTGGAAATAGAGCGGCGCTTTACCGACGATGCGGCGCACGAATTGCGTACGCCGCTTGCGGCGCTTAAAACCCAGGCCCAGGTGTCATTACGGGCCACCTCTGACGAGGAGCGGCAACAGGCGCTGCGCCAGGTCGTCAACAGCGTGGACCGGGCAACTCACCTGGTGGAACAAATGCTGACATTGGCCCGCCTGGACCCGTCTTCATCAACGCTGGTGCGCGACAAAGTGAATGTACATAACCTGGCGGCGGATGTCGTGGCGCAGCTGGTGCCGGCGGCTATGCAAAAAAGCATTGATATTGAAATTACCGGCGACGAAGAGGCTGAGGTGTTTGTCGAAGCGGTCAGTCTGTCAATATTGATTCGCAACCTGGTTGATAATGCGATTCGGTACACACCCATTGAGGGTGATGTCACCATTAACGTGGATCAAACACAGGACGGTAAAGTGGTGTTATCCGTGATGGATAGCGGGCCCGGCATTGTTGGTGATCTACAGGACCGGGTGTTCGACCGTTTCTTTCGGGTCGTGGGTAATACATCGTCCGGCTGTGGCCTGGGTTTGTCCATCGTCAAGCGCGTCGCCGACCTGAACGGTTTACAGGTCGAGCTGCGTAATCGGCAGGAG
>JASFMT010000377.1:0-4486 GCA_050117455.1 Gammaproteobacteria bacterium
CGGGTGGTACGGGCGCTAGCGACTACCCAACCACACCAGGCAGTTACCAAACCAGTTTTGCCGGTGGCGATTCAGATGCCTTTGTGTTCGCACTTTCAACCAATGGCAGTCAGCTAATTGCTTCCACTCTATTTGGCGGTTCAGGGTCTGATGGCGCACCGTCAAATATCGTTCAACACAGCGATGGCTCGGTATATATCGCCGGTGGTACCACTTCATCTGATTTCCCAATCACTCCGAACGCCTATCAAACCACGATTGCCAGCGGTCTGCCGACCGACTCCTGGACGGCCGATGGCGATGTTTTTGTTGCGCGCCTGTCAGCCGATCTGGACCAATTGGTGTTCTCTACTTATATCGGTGGGAGTGACGTCGATGCTGCATCACATAATCAGGGTCTTGCCATTGACAGTAACAACAGACCGGTTGTTTATGTTGATACAAAGTCATTTGATTATCCCACAACAGCAGGTGCTTATTCCGGAAGCTACGCCGGGGGATATGATACGGCGGTAAGCATTTTGTCTGAAGATGGTTCATCCCTGGTTGCAAGCACTTTTCTCTCAGGGTCAGGCGACGAACAGGCATCCGGAATTTTTGTTGGACCCGGCGACCGGGTTTATCTCAGTGGTGAAACGACTTCCTTGAATTTTCCGGTGACTGCCCAGTCTTTTCAAACCACCTACGGGGGTGGAGGGATAGATATCTATGTCACTATCCTGACTCCAGACCTCAGTTCGTTGTTTTATTCAACGTATCTTGGAGGCAGTGGTCCGGGTTCATGGCACGAACGTGGCAGGACGGTATGGGTAAATGATACGCTGAAAGTTATTGTGGGAGGTGTAACAGACTCCAGCGATTTCCCTATATTAGGAACGCCCTTGCAAATGAATTACGGCGGAGGGCAAGATGGTATTCTATTTGGTTTAGAGTTAGTGGAGCAGTAGAAATTGGATAATGGGATCGACGGGGTTAGACGCGATCGATATTTACTTTTAGGGGGTAGTGGGTACTTGAAGTTACGTCATAATATAACCACGATCTATATCTTTTAAGAATCACACACGGAAATGCCAGTAACCATTAACAGTATTTGTGGTTGTAGCCAATAATTGAGCAACTCTTTCTGTTTGATATTTTATTTGCAGATTTTAAAAAGTTTGATAGACTCGAACTCAGTACTGTAGGGTGCAGCTGGGTCCGCGGAAAGGGGATGATCCCCACCTACTAATAGATCAGACCCAATTCTGATCCTTCTTTCTACCTGTATCGCGGCCAACAGGAATGATGAAAGGAGGGCGTCCATGAAATCACTGCCCAAAAATCCCAGTCTTGAGTTTCTGAAAAAAGAAGCGAAAGCTTTGCGCGCGCACCATAAGCGTGGTGACCACACCTGTTGCGATCGCATTCGTCTACAGGATATATCTTTTCAAAACAAAACGGATGCCGAGATCCTGGCAACTGGATTCTCGATCAATGATGCGCAACGCGTTGTTGCACGGGAATATGGTTATACCAGCTGGGTGACGCTCAAGCGCTATATTGAGTCCATTAACTTGCCCTTGTATCACAATGTTTCAGACAGACAGGGTTATCATTGCACGATCACAGACTCCTACGATAAACGCAGCAAAAACTATGACAACAGCGAATGGCATCGAGGGATTGCCATTAAAGCCGTCGATTACTGCCCGCCTGGCTCGGGTGATCGTGTTCTTGATGTAGCAACCGGTACAGGCACTATCGCATTTTATGCTGCCCGGCTGGTGGGTCCCACTGGCCACGTGGTCGGTATTGATATTTCCCGGGGTATGCTTAGTAAATGCAATGAAAAACTTGCTGCATCTGGATTAAATAATCTCGAGTTTATGTATGCTGATGGAGAGAACCTTGATTTTACGGCAAACAGTTTCGATCGCATTTACTGTACCTCGGCGATCTTCTGGATGAGTAACCTGCAGGCTACATTACGCCACTGGTTTGATCTGCTCAAACCTGGCGGGCATGTTGGTTTCAATGCGACGCCATCTAATTCATTCTTCTGGGGTGATGGGGCACGCATGGCGCTTGCAAAACACGGCATCGAATACACCTGCAACGTGCCAGCGGGGAGTTACGAGAATGCCCGCGAGATGCTTGAATTGGCGGGCTATGATAATTTTCGTTTTTACGAGGAAAAAGACGGGTGGTATCTCAAATTTGATGACGATATTGGGCCCTTCCTGACCCTGGAGAGTTACGCACCGGCACAGTATCCGCACCCGCTGCAAGGCTTGTCTGACGAAACAATAACACGGGTCCAGCAGGATTATGAGGAGGAGGTTCGCAAGCGCATAACAGAGAAGGGCGCATGGCATGATACGACGCAGTACTATATCTATGGCCAGAAACCCTGATTTAGCTGTTGGAGCCTGCGAATAAGGCTATCAGGAACAGCGGCCCAACTTGCCGGCGGATGTGAAAGTAGATCCCAGGCGACATCGGGCTTAAGTCGGGCCCGGACTTGTGTGACATGCTAAAAGTGAAAAGAAACAACGCAAATAATCGCTTTAACATGTTGTTAAATTGCCTTTTTTGATGCCAAAAAGAAGCAATTAAGATTTTATTAGTTTAGTAATGTTGTTTGATGCGGTTCGCGCCTTACTGCATCCTGCCGTGCTGGGACAGCAGTGATTCTGCCCCTTTATATGATCTATTCAAATATTGGATAATAGACGCCATTGTTAATGTCCAGGAGACCGATGCTTGTGCGTACTATTGTGCTTGTAATGCTCTGGCTATTTGGGGTGCCTTGTGCGGCGGCTTACGATCCGATGAAAATCAAACAGTTCATCAACAATGAGCGCGCGCTGTTTAAAGTTAAGAAATGGCAGGGAAGCGATGAGGCTCAGCAATGGACCGCACAATCAGAAATTAAGTTGTTGAGTGTCGAGATCGATCGTCATCAAACTAAAATTGGTTCACCCTATTTTAATCCGCCGTTACGCGAGGCGGCCAAAGCGCGTTGCATAGCGCTGGCCAGTTTAGCGCTTGGTGTGGTAACAGCTAAAGACCAGGCTACTATTGCGAAGGTGATTAACAAAGCGACGCAACACCACCGTCGCCAGTCTTTTGAGCTTAACAACGTTCGTTTCGATGCCTTGCCTGTTTTGAAGGGCCCGTTCGTCACCATGTATTGTTCGGTAACGCCGATTGGTGCTTCATAGAGAGGATAACGAGATGCCTTCGGGCAGGGACGCTGAAAGCCCGGGCCAGCGAGCAATAGCTTCCACTGTATCCTACGGGCTTGTTAGATGCGGTTCGTTCCTCACCGCATATATGGTCTCCTCCCGTTTTGCAAGGCTGAGTTGCCAGTGGCAACAGGGACAGGTTTGCTGTCATATATCCGGCCTGTTTAATGAGGATTTTTAATGCCTCTGGCCTTGATGTGTTTCGCGCGTATTGTCCTTATCATCCTATCGGTTTTTCAGACCCTTGCGGTGGTCAGGTTTTCAATACGCTGGTCTTACCTGTTGTGTCATTACTTGGCATATTCGCCTTCGCAATCGGTTGGCAAGTCGCCTGTTTGTAAACTCGTTCTGATTCGATTAAGCGTTTACCAGCTTCGCCTGGTAAGTGCCACCGCTGGTCAACACGGCCCACCCGATTCGCGCCAGCTTGTTCGCCAATGCAACAGTGGCTTTGTTTTTTCCGCGACGACGTACCAGATCATTGACCCAGCGGCTGAGCGCATCGTCTTTATGCACCGCTGCTTTCACTACGGCACGGGCACCATGGATTAAAATTCCTCTTAAATAACGGTTCCCACGTTTGCTGATGCCCAGCAGCACCGGCTTATCCCCGCTACTGTGCTGGCGAGGTACCAATCCAACGTACGCTGATACATCACGGCCTCGACGAAAAGCCTTACCGTCGCCAATGGCGCTGAGAAAAACGCTACTGACCACCGGTCCATAACCCGGTATCGTCATCAGACGTTGAGCCGCTTCATTAGCTTTCACCATTTGCGCTAGTTGGCGATCATAGTGCTTGATGTGTTGATCTAATTCCAGTAACTGTTGATAGCCCTGGTTCAGTAGAGGGCGAAAGCAGTCGGTTAAGCCATTTTCACCATCTTCCAGGATCTGCGGAATCGCATTGCGCAGGCGGCTGATGCCGACGGGAATCACAATACCGTATTCTGCCAATAAGCCACGCAATTGATTGCAGACCTGGGTGCGTTGACGGGTAACGCCGGTTTTGAGCCGGTGCAAGGTCTGCTCATCCTGCTGTTCGACTCGCTTGATACTCACAAAGCGCAGTTTGGGCCGGGATACCGCTTCGGCGATTGCTAGGGCGTCGTTGTAGTCGTTCTTGTGACCTTGAACATACCGTTTGACATAACAAGGGGGAATCAATCTTACGCGATGCCCCAACTTTTCCAATTCTCGTCCCCAGTAATGCGCGCTACTGCAAGCTTCCAGGGCAACGGTGCACGGTGGAAGTT
>JASFMT010000378.1:0-4482 GCA_050117455.1 Gammaproteobacteria bacterium
AAAAAACATCTGGTCCATATCTTTCCAGTTGTCCTTGCCGCTCACCACCAGGTCGGTGGATTGCTTAATGGACGTTTCCGTTTCGGCACCCTGGCCAATCCGGCCCTGGTATTGTTGGTCCGGATTCGCCTCAAATCGATGAATGATTTCCTCGCAGATGTCCGGGGTGAGGGCATTAGGGATCTCGAAAATAAAACTTAATGGTTTAATTTCCGACAATTGGTACGGCGGCACTTGCGTGTTAAGCGGTTTATTCATGATTCGTCGCTAAGTCTTTGATTTGTGGTTTCTGATTTGCTACGGTGGATCTTGTCGCCCGGCACCGACTATAGTTACAGGGTACCGTACAATCAAAAGCATTTATGCACTGATATTAACCAGCACGTTGCAATATAGTGCTGATCCTGTAATATAAGCAGACGCTAATGTTCTGTCATAGTGTTTGTACCATGTACGCCAATAATTTTAAATACCAAATCGATGGGAGTTGATCGACCATGAATAGTGAGTACTATGAGTCCATTGATAAAATGGAAAAAGCAAATGTATCACGGGAATATATTGTTGGTTGGGCCAGTGGCTACTTGCAAAATCCGATGCGTGAAGAACAACGTGTAACTGAAGCCTACGAAGCCGGTTACAACGACGGCACGGAGAAAAAAACGGACAATTACAAAAACTGGGTCGAAAAATAAATAAGAAATTTTCGTTAATTGTCTGACCGTTTTAGAAACGGGTCTGTACGTTTATCAAGTAGCAGTAAATTCTTCCTGAAAATTGCAGAAAAGCATTCGCGCTTTTCTGCAATTGTTTTATCAGGACTGTTTTGTCAGGACCTCATTGGCTGTTTTGTTCGGCGAGCTTATACCACCGTTTGGCTTCCACTTCGTTTTTCTCCACGCCCTGGCCATTTTCGTAAATCATTCCCAGGGTTAGCTGGGACCCTACCAGCCCCTGTTCCGCCGCTTTTTTAAACCACTCGATTGCAGTTGCTTCATCCTTGTCCACGCATTCACCGTACAAATACATGATGCCCATGCCGTGCTGGGCGTAAGCATGACCCTGCTCAGCAGCCGAACGCATGTATTTTTCCGCATAGTCGTCGTTTTTCACCTTGCCCAGGCCGTTCTGGTACATCATGCCCATGCGGTACTGGGCTTCCGGATTGCCCTCGTCGGCCAGCGGTGATAACAGGCGCATCGCCCGGGTAAAATCCTTTGACTCGAAGGCATTTATACCGCTGCTTAAATCAAATTCGGTATCGCTCATTGATTAACTCCAATTACTTTCCTGGTTTTAATAATTCTGCTCAACAACATGCGCGCGGGGCGTGGTACCTGCCATTTTCAACGTGCAGTTGGTAGGGGTTTATCCAAACTTTTAAATCCTCTTTTAACGGAAGAGGTGCGCCGGTTACTGCGGTATCAATCCGTCTCATCCATTGCAGCCTCCAATCGCGCTGTCCCTCCCTTTGTAAAGGGAGGCCAGGAGGGATTTTACTTGTAGGAGTCTGCCCTGCAGACGATAGTTGTATCAAATAGAATGATCTTGTTATCCCCAAGTATTATCGCCTGCACGGCAGGCTCCTACACTATAGCCAGCTAATATATGTCATTCGCGCATCGTCAAAAATTCACGATGGGTTCCAGATGCTCGGCAACCACTTCCTGATCTTTCAGATAGGTTTGCTTGATTTCGTTGGCGATATTGAGCCATTTGTCCTTACCCTGTGTGTACAAGGCTTCCAGCACCGCCGGGTTCTTGCTGTTCACCCATTCGTTGTAAGCCGTGACCGCTTCGGGAAAAATCTCCTTGCGCATGCCTGTTAAATTGGCGAAGTAAAAATGCAAGGCTGGAAAGTTTTCGTTTTCCACCAGCGCCGGCAGGGTGGAAATGTTATCCGCCAGATGATCCTTGATGGCGCGCAATTTAAGCTCCAGACCCGAATGGGGCAACTGGTTTAAAATTTCCAGCCATTCCGGACCCAGCAGATCATTGGCTTTGACCTCACCCAGTTCATGGAGGATTGCGGTATGCGCTTCGTTGTCACACATGGCATCCAGCATTTGCTCCATATCGTCATCGCTGGTTCTGTAATGGGCCAGCGCCCTCGCCATGGGCGTCTCATGGTCATTCTTCCAGTGCCATTCCTCGATTTTTTCCCAGATAAAACGGCGCAATGATTCCTTGCGGACAAAGATACTGTCGCCAATGACCATCGCGGGCGGCGCTACCAGATCCCGCGCCAGTTCCCTGTTGGCGATATAAATCTGCAGCCCATCAATATCCTGGTGTTGCTCCAGTTCGCCGACAAAAAAATGGGGTTTGCCGAACACGCCCAGCCCACTGCTGTAAACGTAGCCCAACGGATTTAACAGGGCGTTGACCGGGTTGGCCTCAAAGGGGTCGTATTGCTCATCGTGTATGTGCAACGGCTGAAAATCCTGTTCCTCGTAAGCCTCCCATTCGCCTTCCCGTTGCGACAGCCATTCACCGACATCGGATTTGGTGAGATTAGCCGACAGGGGAATCCGCTTCTCCCAGCGGTAATATTCGCGCATTTTCAGCAAAAAAATGCATAAACTGTAATTGCCGGCGTAATTCGCATCAGAGATATGGCAATTGGTTTGGACTATATCGGCGACTTTTTGAATATCAATCATAACTTTAGGAGTATAGGAACACTATATTAACTAGTTTATACTTGCCAGCATTAAACTCAATCATAAATATTTTATGGGTATTGAAATTTTATCCATTACCGGACTCTATATTATAGAGCCCAACGGCAACTGAATGAGCGGGATTCCGCATTTTGTCATCGTCACCACCTAATTGGAGCATCGCCGGGCATGGCAGTTCGATTGAAAACCAAATGGCACCGATCCAAACGTTCCGAACGTAATCGCCGCGGTTCCGCCCGGCCGAAAAAACTGGAAGATTTATCCAGCGTCATCGCCATCAATATCTGGAAGCTGGCCAAGGAAGTCTTTCTCCATATGGAAAAGGAAGGCTTCCGGTTTCGCGAGGACGAGCAGGCCATCAACTTTATCAGCGAGTTTGTTATCTATCAGCTGCATATCACGGATCGCATGATTTACGCCCTGGTGGAGGAGGAAGAGCGCAAGGCGTTCATCAATGCCACGGCTAAATACCTGACCGAATCCGTTACCGAAAACCAGGCCGATTTACTGGGTCCCGGCGATTACGAGGGTGCCTTTATCGAGCGCATGAACGACCGTTTGGCCAATTACGCGGAGTGCCGATTCGATAACGGTGAACCGGGCTATGACTTCAATCGTTATCTCGCCCGCAACGTGGCGGACATCATGCAAGCAACCGATGAGAAGTGGGTGGTGGAACAGGTAATGGACGTTGAAGCCCCCAACGTTGCCGAAAAAATCATTCGCGTGGTAACCGATGTGCTCGGTCTACGCCAACGCCAGCAAAGTGCGCCCGGCAATTCAACAAAGGAATGATACGCCTGCAACCTAACGAACCATCATCACCAGTAAAATAATAAACAGCGTCACCCCACCAATCACAAATAAAAAATTGGCCCACTGGGACGAGCTGCCCTTGGGGCTGTTCTGCAACATATATTTTGCGCGGGGGAACAGGTAGACCAACATTAACAGCAAAATACCCGCGGAAACCCACTTCATCCAGTCCATGCTTTACTCCTGCTCATTTGTAATTGAAATTGTTATTGAAATTATCAGGCACTATACGCAAAACCCCGGCTGAACCGGGGTTTTGGATACTCAACTACTAATTACTGTGTAGTATCTGCTTAATCGTCACCAGCAAATGCAGTCAGGATGCTCAGCAGGTGAACGAAAATGTTGTAGATACTCAGGTATAAACCAACCGTTGCCATAATATAGTTGGTTTCACCACCATTAATAATACGGCTGGTGTCATACAGGATAAATCCGCTCATGATAAAGATTACCGCGGCGGAAATGGCCAGCGACAGCGCCGGAATGGTCAGAAAGATATTGGCCAGGGCTGCCAGCAGGACTACCAGAAATCCCACGAACAGGAAACCGCCCAGGAAACTGAAGTCTTTCTTGGTCATCAGCACATAAGCCGAAAGACCCAGGAAAATGACGCCTGTGCCCCCCAACGCAGTGGATACAATCTGACCACCGTTCGGTAACGCCGCGTACATGCTCAGTAAGGGCCCCAGTCCGAATCCCAGCAAACCGGTAATGGCAAATACTACCGCGATGCCGGCCCCTGAATTAGCGACCTTCGGTAATACGAACCATAACAGCACGATGGAAATACCAAAGGCAACCAGGTTGGTAAATGGCGGTGCTCCGACAGCCATGGAAACCCCTGCCATCAACGCACTGAACAACAGCGTCATGGACAGGAGCATATAGGTGTTTCTGAGGACCTTGTTGGTCTCCAGTGCTGTGGTAGCTGATCTACGCGCTACAACAGGATTAGGTTGATTCATCGTCCAATGCCTCC
>JASFMT010000379.1:0-4477 GCA_050117455.1 Gammaproteobacteria bacterium
GATTTAACATCTATTCAGCCGGTATCGAAAAACACGGCTTAAATCCCAATGCCGTCAAAGTCATGGCAGAGCAGGGCGTGGATATTTCCGGCCAATACAGCAAGACCCTCGATGATTTGAAAAATGTTGATTTTGATATTGTGATTACCGTATGTGGGCATGCCGATGAAACCTGTCCGGTGTTTCCCGGGAACGTTACAAAATTACATCATGGTTTTGATGATCCCCCCAAACTGGCAGCCAATGCAGTAACGGAAGAAGAAGCACTCTCCCATTACCGCCGGGTTTGCCTGGAGATAAAATCATTTGTTGAACTGCTGGAAGCCTGAGTGGATTTGTTTGTCGTGACAGGGTTTTACATTCTGGCCCACGACTGACCTGGGACGAATAGGTTACGGCTCGAGGGAAACAGGTTGTTTCTGTGGTTTGCCTTTTGATTCCTTTTCTTTGCCATGGTTTTTGCCCCTGGGTTCACACAGCCGGTCCAGAGGGGGGAAATCGGTCAATTTTTTACCTCGATAAAGGCTCATTGTTACTGCGCTGGCGACGGTCAACAGGTGAATTTCCGGGTGCATGAGCGTCCACAGGGAAAGATAATCGATGCGAAATAACCCATAGCATAGAAAACCCACGACACTGGTCCACAACAGTCGCAACATGGAGACTCGTAAACCCGCATCCTCCGCTGCTCGATATATATGATCGATTAAACCAGTCAGAATGATAATGGGCAGCAATACAACATGGGGTCCGGGTGATAACTCCAGGTAGTCCATGGCGGAAATCGCAAACCCCATGCTCAATGCGACCAGTGTAAAGATGACCGTTAACCGGGGAATCCGCGACATGTGGTTGCCTAGCAGGGCACGTCCTGAAACGGCGAATGCCAGCACGCTTAGTAATATAAATATCATGGTGATCCATTCGGCATGGATAACCGCCAGGGCCAGCAATGCCGGCGTAAAGGTACCGTAGGTACGCAAGCCAAGTAGCTGGCGAAAAATCACCGTTAAAAGCGCGCCAAAGGGAAGCATTAACAGTGCGCCCAGGGCCTCCTGCATGGCGACAGATAGGCGGGTCAGGTCCAGTACATCGAACCAGCGCATTTTTTCGCTGCGTAACAACCTGGCGGCGCCGATAGCCGGCAGTACTGTTATTTCGGTTTGTATATCAAGTGCATCGCTGCCAGTGGCCAGGGGTTCGCTGCTGTATTTGAGTGGTAAAAAGCCGGGAGGCAGGCCATCCGCGTAGCCGTTGACGGGATCGAACGCAAACCAACGGTCATCAAGATAGACTTCCACCCAGTAGTGAAGGGGGATATCCAACGATTCATTGAGCACGATACCGGTAACAACGCGAGCCGGGAGGTTGGCGGACCTGCAAACGGCAACCATCGCATGCGCCTTACCCAGGGCGCTACCACGATGAGTTGCCAAGACGTATTCGGCATTATCATTGCTGGCTTTGTCTGATGTAATAATGCGGTTGTTGACATGCTTAAAAATATTGTTGACCAGTTCACCGGTGTCTGTTACGCCAGCGGACAACTGCGCGAGAACTTTCAGTACGACTTCGCTGTCACTTTCAATGTCCTGTTCGGATCGGAGGTAGTATTGGCGCTGTGTGGCATCTTTTAAGGAGTGACTTTGCTTTGCCAGCCAACGGTGAACATTGCTGGTTTGTATGATGTATTCCGCCTCGAACACCAGCTGCCCTTTATCCAGGGTTCTTAAAACGATGTCACTGGAATCCGGTGACCGGGATTTTAACCGCGTCATCCGCATTCCGGGATGGACAAACTTCTGGCTGATAATTCTGGCGTGCTCGGTATCCAGTGGTGTGGCGATGCGCACATTATGTTGCTGATCGTCGTTTTTCAAAGATGTAAGTACGGTCACTTCCCACAATGCGTCCCCTACCGGCACTTTATCTGTCGGTGCCATTAGCACGCGCGCGCTGAGCAATATGATGAATGCCATTACCAGCGCCACGATGATCATGAAAGTCGTACGATTTTCAACCAGTGACATGATGTTTACGATCAAATAGGTATTAGACGTAGTTTAGTGAATGTACCATAATAGCATTGTATCTGGATGTTACTGGCAATCTATGTCAATGAAATCCCTTGAAAAATATGTGCTATCGCGCAACGTCGGAAGCGGCAGTTGTTTGGTCTTTTTGATGTTAATGTTCATGCCCGTTCCCGGTGTCACGGCTGATACCGAGACACGAATCGTGGGCTGGATTGAAAAAGTCGCGTTGGAAGAAGGGCTCACGGTTCATGCAAAGATAGATACCGGCGCCAAGCATTCATCGCTTAATATGGGTAAACATGAGTTCTTCAAATTGAAAGGTAAACCCTGGATTCGATTTACGATGACCAACCGGGAAGGCAAAGCCATAACCATGGAACGCCAGATAGTGCGCTACGCCAAAGTCAAGCGCAAAGGTTCCCGTTCACAGGTGCGTCCAGTGGTTAAGTTGGCGTATTGTCTGGATACAGTTAGCAAGACGGTACAGGTTACGTTAACCGACCGCTCCAATTTTGACTATCAAATGCTGGTGGGCCGCAGTTTTCTGCGCAATGATTTTCTGGTGGATTCGTCAAAAAAATATACAACTGAACCTCAGTGTGCCACAAAGCAACAACTAGTGCCGATAACGCCGTGAATTATCTTATCAATATTTTACAGACCTGCTCACCGGCTGCTAATGTCCTAACAGCCACGGGGAAGCGTAGCGCCGTCATTCTTGCCGTTATACTGCTTCAATTTTCATCCGCTGTCGCGCAGGCGCCCGCTATTGATAATCTCAAAGCACAACTGAACGAGATCGATAAAACCTATAAAGCTGATGATAAGTCACTGTCCAACGCTGAAATCAATAAAGCTTTAAAGGAAGTGGCCACGCTGAAAAATAAAGTCGAAAACACGGCGGCGGGACTCAAAGCAGAAGTTCAGACCCTTGAAGACCAGTTGCAGAGCCTTGGTGAGCCATCAAAGGCGGAGTCGCAGGAAGTCAGCACCAAAAGACAGTCCCTGAAGAAAGACCGCGAGCAAAAGGAAGCATTACACGCTCAATACAAACTACTGTCCATTCAGCTGGATCAACGCCGGGATCAGTATCAGGAACTGCGGCAGACTATGTTTAAAAAGCGGTTGTTGTCGCGCGGACCTGTTGTCAGCGAATTGTTGCAACCGATTTTTACGCAAGATGACAATCCCTTCATTGTAGTTGTTGAGTTTGTCGTCGAACACCATGGCCTGGACGTGTTTACCCTATACGATACGGTGGCATTGCTGGTTTGGCTGGTCATTGCAATCACGGTATCGCTTTGGTCCAGAAAAAAACTGCTTGCGCGTGCATCCCGGCAGAGCTGGGAAAACCGGCCAATTGATCTGTTTCTGGAAACATTTATCAGGACACTGGCACGCTTCAGTCCACGCTTGTTGATCTCGCTGGTTCTTGCCGTATTTGTTATTAATCTTGCCCCGGAAGATCAGTCATACACGTTTAGCGAAATCCTGCTAGTTGCCCTGCCGATTTATATTGTGCTGCGTTTTGCTACTGAACTTATTCTGGCCCCCAAAAAGCCCGCCCGCCGCGTACTAAGCATCGACGACACCGTGGCGAAATTGCTGGCACGCTGGATACGCATTTTTATCAATCTGGCGGTAATCATGGGCATTCTCGTGGCGATCGTCCAGGTTCAGGCCCCCGGTGAAGACGCGGTGCTACTGGTTCGCGATATTACCGCAATTATTCTTATACCCTTGATGCTGAAAATATTGCTGGTGGCTGCGAAACTACCACAGCTTTTCCGTTTCAATGCCGTTCGGGTAGCCGTGATGATGTTGCTGGTAATTTCACTGGTTATTCAATTGATGGGTTACCGCAACCTGACTTTTCAGACGCTACGCATTGTGGGCTCTTTGATTTTGCTATACGGGGCTGCGCGTTTTTTACAATGGCTCGGTGGTGAATTTGTTAGGGTCATTAACGACGGCGAACGGTCATTGGGGCTAACTATCAGGAAAACGCTGGGTATACAGCGGGAAAACGATATACCCGGCCTGATCGGCATCAGTTTCCTGGCCAACCTGTCATTATGGGTGGTATTTCTGTTTATAGCGATCCGTATGTTCGGGTTCTCGGAAGACGTTATATTATATGTGCAAAGCTGGTTTACCGAAGGGTTTACTGTTGGTTCACTTACCGTTAACCCGATCAGGATTTTATTTGCGATTGTGTTATTTGCAATGTTGTACACGGCCAGTGGCTATCTAAAAGCCAGCCTCGATAGAAAATGGATATCGCGTACCAACATGGAGCCCGGGGCGCGCGAGACCATTATTACGATCGTCGGTTACGTCGGTGTTAGCATTGCCATTATCATTGCGCTGGGTATTGCCGGTGTTACATTCACCAACCTGGCGATTATTGCCGGCGCGTTATCCGTTGGTATTGGGTTCGG
>JASFMT010000380.1:0-4469 GCA_050117455.1 Gammaproteobacteria bacterium
GAGAAACGCCTGTTTGTGTTCGATTTTCCAAGGGACGTGGAGGGTACCGCAGTATTGTCCCATACCCAGCCCCATAGCGAGAAACAATGGATTTTTCTGCCGGCCTTCAAAAGAGTGAAACGCATATCATCGGCCAATAAATCCAGCCCCTTTGTGGGCAGTGAGTTCTCTTATGAGGACCTCGCCTCAGTGGAGCTCGAAAAGTATCAGTATCGCTATATCAGGACCATCAACAATGATGACTGTGATTGTTATGTGGTAGAGATGCAGCCTACCGATGAAAACTCAGGTTATCAAAAACAGGTTTCGTATATCGACCGCGAGAAATTTATTTTTCGTAAAATGGAATACTATGATCGAGAGGGTACATTGCTGAAAACCCTGCGGCTGGGTGATTATAAACGGTTCATTGACCGTTACTGGCGGCCGTTAAAACTGAAAATGGTTAATCACCAGAGCAAACGAAAAACGCTCATGGTATGGAGCGGCGTCAAATACCGTAACGGTTATAGCGACCGTGATCTGTCGGTGACCGCCTTGAAACGTGCCCGCTAACAATATCATTGGCGTACGAAAACATGTTTATCAATCGTCTAATCGCTCATCGTAAAATTGCGATCATTTTATGGGGCCTGGTGCTGCTGGGATTCAGTTGTGCGCTGGTCATGCGCCTGATGTCCGATGCCCCTGTTATCGATAATTCGGTGGGTATCTGGTTTCAAAGTGACGATAAAGAGCTTGTTCGTTACCGGGAATATAATCAGGCATTTGGCGACCAGGAGTGGACGCTATTATTGGTGAGAACCGCGTCTATTTACGCGCCGGCATTTCTGAAAGACCTGGCGGATATTTCGGCGCGCATTGAGCGTCTACCGCATGTGAAAAAAGTGACCTCCATTGCCAACGTGCGTGACAATTTCATTACCGCGGACGATGAGCTGGAATACCGTAAAATTTACCCCAAAGCCGAGGACGAATCTGGCCTGATTACGCTGCAACAAGTTGCTGCAATGCGACAGGCGCTATCAGCCAATCCCATTTTTCACAACAACCTGATCCAGGCGGATAAAGATGATGTGACAGTCGTGTTGATTCAAAACGATAACTTTATCCATGATCCTTCGCCTTATCGTATCGAGCTGGTCGATCGCATTGCGGATATTATGGCGCAATATTCGCTGATTGACGATTATGCGCTGGCAGGTACTACGGTGGTCAATGCCGAACTTAACCGCGCCGCCAGGCGCGATGTTTACGTCTATTATGCGTTGATTTCGCTGTTGCTGGTGGTATTCGGGTGGTTGAATTTTGGCAATATCCGGGACCTGCTCGTGTTATTCGCCGTGGTGCTGGGCAGCGTGGTGCCCAGCATGGGGCTTATTGCGTTGATGGCGATTCCTTACAACATGATTACGGTGATGTTGCCCACGATATTGGTGTCCCTCGCGGTAGCGGGAGTGGTGCATGTTATCAACGAATTCCATCGTCACCATCGACAATATCCCCGCGCAATAGCACTACAACAAACGATTCGTCAATTATGGAAACCCTGTTTTTATACAGCCGTAACGACAATACTTGGATTTGCTTCGTTAACCATGAGTACAGTGGAGCCGGTATTCCAGCTGGGGTTATACGCCGGCATGGGGATTTTTCTGGCGTGGCTGACATCAATGACCATCGCGCCTTTGTTACTTTATATTTTATGGGTAGGGCCAAAAGCCGGTGAGCTCGACAACAATCGGTTGCTCAATCAGCTCGCCGCCAGAACCGCGCCGGTACGACAAAACAAGTTTCAATGGCTGCTATTTGTTGTGTTATGTATTCCGGTCATCGGGCTCAGTCAGCTGGAAACCGACACCAACTATACGCGGTTTTTTGATGAATCCACCCCGGTGACGAAAGCATACGATGACATCAAAAACGCCGGTTTCGCTCAGAACCCGATCAGTATTGTCATTGAGTATCCGGATGATAAACGCTTTTCTGATGATGCCTACTTTGCGCCTGCGCTTGAATTTGAACGTCAGCTTATGGATTTGCCGGAGGTGATCAAGATCCTGTCCGCCAATCAATTGTTGAGGCAGATTGACAAAGCGTTTAATGGCGAGCATACATCGCAGGCGTTATTTGAACAGTACGGCGCGCGGCAAATCGACCAGTTGGTATTTCTGGCAGAGTTGAGCGGCAATGATGATCTGGATGATTTACTGTTGAAGGACAAAACTCAAACCCAGTTGCTGGCACTGACGCCCTACATGAGCTCCAGGGAACTGGACCGCTTTCGTGTCAAGGTACAGCAATTGAGTAGCCGGTTATTACCGTCAGAGGTGAATGTTTACGTGACGGGTACCACGGTACTCTGGGCCAACATGGACCAGCAGGTCAGCAGAACGCAGTTATACTCGTTGCTGGGTGTCAGTGTGTTGTTAATGTGTTTGTTTGTTGCTATTTTCCGTTGCTGGCGATTGACTCTTGTTGCGCTGGTGGTTAACGCGCTTCCTCTGGCTGTAACTCTGGGAACGATGGGCTTGCTGGATATTAAAATCAATATCGCCACTGCGTTGATAGGCGGTATTACCCTCGGCGTGGTTGTTGACGATACCATTCATCTATTTATGCGCATCAAGCACTATCTCAACGAGGGATGCAGTATTGATGTAGCTATAGATCATGCCGTTCAACACGTAGGCAAAAGTATCATTAATACGACTTTCATTATTGCCGGGGGATTTGCCTGCCTCGCAACGTCGTCCTTTCTGCCCAGTTCACAATTTGGCGTGTTCGTGACGCTGGCCATTATTATTGCATTGATTCTGGATCTCTACATCGCTCCCTTACTGTTAAAACGACTTTTTAAATTCCCCATTGCGACAGATCGCCGATCGCCGTACTCCGATACATGCAAAAAACCACTAACCGTTAATCAGGAAGTATAATTGTGAAACAAGAGTTAGGGGGGAATGGCACTTACTTAAGGCGTAATCCAGGATTATCGTCATTCCGGCGAAGGCCGGAATCCAGGGGAAACTACCACCAATATAGATTCTGGATCCCGGCCTTCGCCGGGATGACGGTGGTTCCAAGCTTAAGTAAGCGCCATTCGAGTTAGAGGGTGCAAAACGGCGGTACAGTTTGTATAAAACCGATTCGGTGGGCGAGTAGATCGAGTAATACCCCGAAATGTACGTCGCTAAAGCCGTTACCATCGCTTACGTATTAAAATCCCCAAAAAATATCCTCCCGCCTCTGGACATTTTCTGAGCCACTGTCAATGTTGGTAGACAATAAATAAGCGGAAATGTCTGGTACAGCCATTCTGTGTATTTTTGTGGTTTGTAATCTGGTTGTTTTAATAATGGAACGAAATACTGGTTGCACGGATCAAAATACCTCGTAATCATAACTATCACGGTATTAAAATAACCTTGAATTGATCGCCTGTTGACGTCAATATACAGTTAAATTATAGGTAAATGTATTCACGTATAGCGATTGGGCGGTATTGCCAAACCCCGCGACTATAATGCTATTGGTGGGGTACGTCGTACTGGAAGTCTTACACAGTACCTATGAGGCCGCAGCGGGACGATCCGGTTGGCACGGCGATGCACTGGAACGAAAAATTGAACCACGCCAATCGGTCGTTAAAGAGAGGAAATGATGAGTAAACCTGTTGTTGCTGATAATAAACCCCGGCAAGTGAATCTTGAAAAAGGTGAAGAATATTATTTTTGCGCCTGTGGCCGGTCACGGAACCAGCCGTTTTGCGACGGTTCCCATGCCAGTACGTCCATCACCCCCGTTACGTTTGTGGCGGAGGAGTCCTCCGGTTACCTGTGCATGTGCAAACATACCAACACACCGCCGTTTTGCGATGGTACGCACAAGCAATTTGATGATGAACAGGTGGGTAAAGAAGGCCCGGGTAAGAAAGGGGGTTCAAAGGGGGCGCCAGAGGCTACCGACACGCCGGAAGAGCCGACGCTAACGTTTATTCACCAACTGGCGAAAGAGGGATTATCAAAACTCGGGCACCATGGTCCCATGACGGCCATGGGTGTCCCGCGAAATAAGTTACCACACTGGGATGATCTACAATTGATGGTCGCCCAGATGGCGACGAAGCCATTAATGGATGACGCGGATGTTGACACGGAACTGGTTATAGGGCCGGAAGCGAAAAAGCCGTTAGTGTTGAAAATTCCGTTATTTGTATCGGATATGAGTTTTGGTGCCTTGTCCGAAGAAGCGAAGATTGCCCTGGCTCGCGGCGCCGAACTGGCAGGCACCGGTATCTGCTCGGGGGAAGGCGGGATGTTACCGGAAGAGCAGGCGGAAAACAGCCGTTATTTTTATGAACTGGCCAGTGCGCAATTTGGGTACAAAGAAGAGTTATTAAAAAGCGTTCAAAGCTTTCATTTCAAGGGCGGTCAGGGCGCCAAGACCGGTACTGGTGGACATTTGCC
>JASFMT010000381.1:0-4465 GCA_050117455.1 Gammaproteobacteria bacterium
GGTGACGGATTTTATCTCTGGCCTGGCACCCGGTTGCCCCTGCTTTAACCATTCATGGCACCGCTGCAATTCATTTTTTAAGTATTGACCCATGTTAGCGGGGTTATCGTAGCCCACCAGCATATTACCGCACCAGAAAAACGCCGGTACGGAACGTGCTTCCTTGCCCAGCGCTGCCGCCATGGCAATATATTGTTCCACGTGTTCCGGGTATTCGGTCAACTCCCGGGAATACAATTTCAACCAGGGAAGCTCCTTATCCAGTCGCGTTACGAACGGTAGCGCCTCCCGGCAATGAGGACATTTTTTTGACCAGTAAAAATAAAGCTTAACACCGGGCTCATTGTTTTCGGATTTAAATTGCCAGGTGTCGTTTAACTTCTCGGCGGCAATGGCATTGGCGGACAAACCCATTTGCAGAACGGCTACCGCCACGAACAGAACACAAAAGCGGTTGATACATTTTTTTGTCATCGCTTAATAAAATATATGAACAGGATTGAAACTACATGCGTATTGTACTTTATTGCCGACATTTATTGTTGCAATTCGGAATACATTACAATTCATTGTTGTACTGCATCGATATCAGCCGCGACACGGGCTCTTTATCTTTAACCATTTGTTGCGCCATCACTTGAAATATCTGCAATGTGGCCATGGCATCACCATAGGCAGTATGACGGTTTTTAATTTCGACACCGGCTGCCTGCGCGACATTTTCGAGCGAATAATGCCCCATTTTACCGGTTAGTTCGAGGAACAACAGCATGGTATCGATCCAGGGATTGGGGAGCGAACAACCGATCAGCTTCTGCAACCTTCTATTAAGAAATCGCAAGTCGAAGTTGATATGATGCCCAATAATCACCGCATCACCAATAAATTGTATAATGTCCGGTAATGCCTCGTTAAGCGCCGGCGCGTCGTTCACATCATCATCGGTTATACCGTGTATTTCAGTGGATGACTCGGGAATAGACCGCTGCGGATTGATAAATGTCTGGTATTCCTGTCCCATCGTATGCAAACCGGTTAACTCCAGCATGGCGATGGAGACAATTTCGTCATCCGCGTAGGCCTGAAAACCGGTGGTTTCCGTATCAATAATCACGAAACGGGTTTCGTTCACCGGCGTTTTCATCACCTGCCGCGGATCCAGCGTGGTGCAGCTTTGGTAAACGGACTGCAACGCAGGGTCTTTGGGAGCAACCTTGTCATATCCGGACTGACGTGAACGGCCAAACCATTTCATGACATAATCCTGTTAAAAAGCTGACAAGCCGAAGTGACCTTGCAACTGGTCCTGCAACCGTCGAATGGCGCGCAGCGCCGCCCGCAGGGTGGAACGTTCCGGCGCGGAAAGATGATCGGGGTTAATGTACTTGTTGGGTTCCCGCCCTTGCTCGCATTGGGATACCTGGTGTTCCAGTAAAATATTTAGCAATTCTTCGTAGGCAACAACCGAGGAATCCACCAGGTCGTTACTCAGCACACCCTGTATCACCAGGCCGCGTAACCGGTCGATGGTGTTGTTGCTGGTAACACCGGCACTCAACGCGTAAATACGCGCGGCGTCTGTAATCAGGCGAATACCGTTGCGCTTGATATCGATGGTGCCCTGATGCTCCCCTTTATCGGCTGTCAGCAAACGGTTGAAAAACCCCAATGGAGGCCGTCCCTCGGCATCATCTTCCACCATAAATCCCAGTAACGCACGATGGCGTTTAAGCTGATCCAGCAGGTAACTGCGTAGCTGGTTTACCAGCTGACCATTGCCGTAAAGTGTATTAAAGTCCATAACAATGTTGGACCAGCGGGCGGCTTTTTCATTGGGATGGCGCACCAGGTGAGCGATCTGGTCCTGCCATTGCGACAGTGTTTTTCGAAACATGGCATTACCCGCCATAATGCCACCGGGACACAGGATATAACCAATGCGCGCCAGGTTATCATTAAGGCGTCGCGCAAATTGCTCAAACCATTGCTGTTCATCGGCAGACATCGGTCCCGGTTCATCGGCAATAATCAAGCCGTTGTCCTGGTCAGGATTGAGCAACATTTCGTGACGGCCGCCGGACCCCATGATCAGCACGGCGTAATCCCGGGGCGGGTCACCCTGTTGATCCTTTCGCAAATCATCCAGCGTTAATTCGATGCAACGTTTTTGCAATTGCAGGTGAATATCCGTTAGCAGGCGAACGGCGCGGCTGGCCAGACGGTTGCTGTCCCAGATTTCACGGGCGGCCCGGTATAGCGATTGATAGGTATTACTCAGTTCATCAAAACTGTTTGCCCGTTGCGCCCGTTCAAGGTACGTGGATTTATGCGCAACCAGCGCCTTGAGAATGTCGCTTTCGGATATGACACCCACGTGCTGCTGGTTTTCCTTTACCACTAAATACTTTACGTTGTTGGCATGCAAGGTTTCTTCAGCCTGCCACAACGGCGCATCGGCATTGACGGTGAACGGCGTCTGACATGCCGCGCGCATCACGCTCTCTTCCCGGTCTGCGCCGTTAATGGCCAGGGCTTCCGACAAACCGGAACAGGTTAATATGCCCAGCAAGTCACCGTTATCATCAAGCACACCCAGGCTGCCGATTCGCCGTTGTTGCATGACACTAAAAGCTTCGCGAAGAGAAATTTCACCCTGGCAGGTTGCGATGGGCGACTTCATGGCGTTTCGAACCGGGGTACTCAGCGCACCGCTAATGGTGGTTTTTGCCTGAACGCTACGGGCGCGAATGCGTTCGGCAATGATATGATTGATGGCATTGAACAGACTGGGATACTGCTGTTCCAGTTGCTTTAGTTTTGGTGCAGGTAGCACCAAAAATGTGCATTCTGATACCGCTTGCGCTGTGGAACTGTAGGGATGGCCATCAAGGTAGTTGGATAATCCCAACAAGGCGCCGTTATGCAGGTGTACCACTTCACCATTAGGACGCCGTAAGTCCGTGTCGCCGCTATATAAAATATACAAACATTGCCGATAGTCATCACCGGCTCGAAATAAAATGCTATTCGCGTAAACCGTTTGAACGGTACTGTTGTCAATGATGGTATCAATAGCATCTGGTCCGATACTTGCGAAGGTATCAGTGGCAAGTAGATGCTGTGAATTGATGGCTTCTGTCACAAATTGGCGCTTTAGGATTGGCTGATTGCTGTCGACATATTCATAAGGCAGTCGTTGATACGTCCAAATTGCAATGACTTACCGTCCGTCAATCACGTACAACCAGTTTATCCTTAATAGAGTTAGTAGAGAATCAATATGTTACCGTTTAGTGAACCGCCTATTTCCCAGGATACCCGCTTAGTCCTTGACGCCGCATCAATATTAGATATCTCGGAATTCGAGTTATTTGAGCTGGCGTATCTAGACTGGTTTGGCGATGACCCCGCTGTCAGCCAGGTGGAACCCACCTTCGCTACTTATATGTTCAATGGCGACATTCCCGCCTGGGTTCGCCAATATGCTCGAAAAGTACTCAAAACCTGGCCGGAAGACTTGAGAGCACCCCTTGCCATACCCCGGCGTGTTAGCCCATTGCGCGGCACGGCGTATTTTATGCTGATTGTGTTCGTGGTCGGCGCCCTGTTTCTGTCTTCGGCATCAACCGCCGACTTGTTACCCGCTATGCAACAGTGTTATTTTCCCCCTTGTTACTAATCAAGTAATTGATCGTTATTAACAAAAAGGGAAAATGTGCTCGACATCGTGTTTGTCGTTGTGACCGGCGCCGTTGCCTATCACGGTCTGACCTATCGTGATGAAAGCGGCGAATCCGAATGGGGGCATTTGATTTTCGGTGCCATCGCCCTCCTGTTTTGCCTGCGCGTGTTACTCGTTGATATCTTCAAGCTGGTTTAGTCCCCCGGTGCAGCTAATCCGCCAAAAGCCTGTGCGCAAAAAGCCTGTGAAAGTATTCGAAATTTAAACAAATAACGTTTACCTGTAGGTTGTGGTGAGCTCAGCGAACCGCAACAATCAAGACGTCACGATACGGGGCACGGTGCGCTTCGTCCCTTTTATGCCCTTGGGTACAGCAGCACCCTACGAGCATTTTCGCCGTCGCCAAACCCACCCTATCAAAGTTTGTAGGGCCGCTGCTGTTGATCCTGTTCCGGTACTTTCAATACCCGCTCTGCTTCCGGTTTTGCCAATTCCTGTTGAAGGTATTGCGCGCGATCGGCAATGGTGGGCGGTTTTTCCGGCTGTAACCGTAAAAACCGGGTCAGCCAGTTGGGGCCATCCGCCAGCTCCGGGTCCAGGGCAAGCGCGTGTTCATAGTCGTCAATGGCCTTCTGATAGCGGCCCATACGATCAAAAAGAATCCCGCGGTTGGCGTAGGTACCGGCAAATTGCGGTTCCTCGGCAATCGCGATGTCAAAAGTTCGAAGTGCCTCATCATAGCGACGCAATTGCATGAGGGTGCGCGCCTTTCCACGTAATGCA
>JASFMT010000382.1:0-4460 GCA_050117455.1 Gammaproteobacteria bacterium
TATGGTGTCCGAAGATCATTGTGTCGTATTGTTACTGGCAAGCAACAACCAGGACGGTGTGCTGATCACCAGGCATATAACATCCGTGGATAGTGCTATTGAAGTCTGTGTTGAAAATACCTGTTCTGCCATCCTCAAGTATTTGAAAAACTGTGAGCAGGCGTCGGGTGCAAAATCCTGTCTTCGACCACGGCTGATCGTTTTATGTGTTCAAGAGTTGTCCGCCGATGTCGTGGATATCCTTGAGTTTCTGCAGCAAAGTACGGAAACGGCGAAAATACCGACATTGGTTTTCAGCGAGAGCAGTGCCCCGGCTGATGTCAAACAAGCGTATAATTTGAAGATAAACAGCTACCTGCACAAGCCGGACAATCCCGATGAATTTGACGAAATACTCAAGGAAGTTGCTGCGTACTGGTTGAAGTGGAACCAGTTACCTCCCTGATTCACAGCATTTTCTTCATTTATAAAGACCGTTACAATATTTAACCATCCGGTTCCGGCAGGACGGAAAATAACGGTTCGCACACCAGTATTAAAATGTAACACCGGGTTTGAGTTTACTAATGAGTGGATTTATCGGGGGATGAGGATGAGAAAATTCACAACCAAGTGCATGTTAGCGTTTTTGCTGTTCATAACTGGATGCGGCGTGTCGTCCGCGGCAGACATCGTTAGTGGCGAAATTGTTGAGTACGGTTACTATGAAAAGAAAGGCGAATTCGAACGCCACCAGAATATCGCGACGACATCCGGTTATGTACAGGAAGGAAAAAACGTTGAACTTGTTGAGCAAACTGATCGTATTCCGTTGGCCAGGAACCGGTTGTTCGGTTTCAAGTTTCGCATCACCGGTTTCGATGACAAGAACGCCGTACAGCTGAAGCTGGTGGTCACTCACCCTGAAATTACCCGTGACAACGGATCAAAATCCAGTGGTTATTCCTATCCAGTTTTATTGGACGTTAATAATGGCGTCATAGAAAATCGCTCCGGATATAGTATTGACCATGACTATGAAATGGTGGAAGGTGAATGGGCGTTTGAATTATGGTATTACAATCAAAAACTCGTGTCGCAGACCTTTCACACGGTTGCCGCCGATGACACTAACACCGCTCCGGAAAACAACGAGCAGGAGTCTGCTCCTTTACAGGACTCGCAAGAAAATCAACAACCCGTGGCGGGAAACAAAGGTTGAGCAAAGATACTATATAGCTAAACACTGACCGTTAAAGTTGGAGACTGAAACGTGCAATGCGCAATTTACAAAAGTGACAAAAAAGTAGATACATATCTTTTCGTGGAAAAGGAAGACGATTTTGAGCGGGTGCCAGACTCTTTGCTCGAAATGTTGGGTGACGTTGAGCTTGTAATGACATTGGATCTGGGCAAACGGGAAAAACTGGCGCAGGCTGATCTGGATGACGTTAAAAAATCCCTGGGTGAGCAGGGCTATTTTCTGCAGTTACCGCCCAAAGCCTACATACGTGGTTCCGCCTGATTGCCCGGGGCCGGTGTAGGGGGAATGTATTTATTCTCAATGGTTGCCATGATAACCTTTGCCGCTGAAATTTGACTTAGTATATACAGGAAATGCTTATGGAACCCTTGAAACTGTCAGATGAACTTGTAAAAGAACTGCAAAGCGTCGTTACAAAGTACGATGACAGGGCCAGCGACGCTGGTATTGCCGTCCAGTATTATGCCGCCATTATCGGTTATGTCTTGGCGCAACAGTCGTTTCCCAATGATCAGAAAAAAGAATTCCTGGACCAGCTCAACGCGTTTTCCGGTCACGTGTTCGAGGACTGTATCGCCAATACACCACCCCCGGCGGCTGAAGCAATGGGTAAATGGCGCCCGGGTGATCCGTAACAGACCCCCAATTGATTTTCAACGCAAAGACGCCAGGGCGCAAAGAAAAAACAAAAAGTTATTTTTATAGTTTATATAACTTTGCGTCTTAGTGACTTTGCGTTAAACAATAATAGCGTTTAGTATTTTCCCTGACCGTACAGTTTAACTCCCTCGTTTGATAATCCAGCATTGATGGATTTTAGGGTTGCGGGCGAAATCCCGGGGTATGGTTTTTCCGGTAATGTTTTCGATATGGCAATCGCTGAACGCCTGCTCATCAAACTGAAACTGACGGAAGTTGGTCGAAAATACCATTTCCCCATTGTTATCCAGAATCCTCAAGCACTGACGCAATAGCCAGACGTGGTGGTGTTGAACATCCCAGTGGCCGTCCATCATTTTGGAATTGGAAAACGTTGGTGGATCGACGAATATTAATTGATACCGGTTTTTCTCTGTTTCCAGCCATTGAATACAATCCGCTTTAATGAACTGGTGTTTTTCCAGAGGTATGTCGTTTAAAGCAAAGTTGTTTTTGCACCAATCTATATAGGTTGTAGACAGGTCCACCGATGTGGTGGCCTGCGCGCCAGCCAATGCCGCATAAACGCTGGCCGCGCCGGTATAACAAAACAGATTCAGGAAGGTTTTGTCTTTCGCTTTTTGCCCGATGATTTCCCGCGTGTCGCGGTGATCCAGAAACAGCCCGGTATCCAGATAATCCGTGAAATTGACATAAAATTTGGCATTGTGCTCATGGATCTCATGAAATTGCTTTGATTCGCCGAGTTTTTCATATTGTTGTTTACCCGCCTGTTTCGACCGTTGTTTGTAGAATAATTGCGAAGAGGGAATATCCAGCACCTGCATAACAGTATCCATGGCCACGTTCCTGCGGCGCGCGACCTTGTTGCGGTCAATATTGGCCGGGGCCGCGTATTCCTGCACAACGACATAAGCTTTATCACTGAGATAAAGGTCCACGGCAAAGTTATATTCCGGCAAGTCGGCGTCGTAGAGGCGATAGCAATGGATTCCCTGCTTGTCGGCCCACTTGCGCAATTGCCTGTGATTTTTCACCAGGCGGTTCTGTAACGCGTTGTCGATTGCGGGCTCGCGAGTTGATTCACTCTTGCCTGCCGCGGTTTTCGTTTTGGCTTCCTCGCCGATATGAAAGTGGTACAGCTGGCAAAGCAATTTGCCGTTATAAAATTTGTTACGGCGTTTATAGTGCAGCCCCATTGCTTTTGCCAGCGAAGGGTCGCTGGTTATGATGCTGGCATTCCAGCCCCTGAAGTGTTGTTGTAATTTTTCGCCCAGGGATTGGTAGAGAGGAATTAACGATTCATTGTCCTGCAGCCGTTCGCCATAAGGGGGGTTGCTGACAATCAAGCCATGCTTGCCATATTTGTTGTTGGCAAGGTCAGCGATGGATCGCCGGCTTATTTCTATATACTGGCCCAGACCGGCGCAGGCGATATTTTGGGTTGTGGCGTCGATCGCTATTGAGTCTTCGTCAAAACCAATAATACGAGGCAATTCATTGGTGTTTGTGTGGCGTTGTTGTTGTGCGGTGTGACGCAGTTCGTTCCATAAAGGTTGTTCGTGGTGCCGCCAGGCGTTAAAACCAAAATCATCGCGGAACAGTCCCGGTGCAATGTTCGCCGCAATACAGGCCGCTTCAATGAGCAGCGTGCCTGAACCGCACATAGGATCGATGAATGTACTTTTATCTTGCAATTCCTCCGGCCAGCGGGCGCGCATCAACAGGGCAGCGGCAAGATTTTCCTTGAGCGGGGCGCTTACGTTATGTTGCCGGTAACCGCGCTGATGCAGGCTGTGGCCTGACAGGTCCAGGCTGATCGTGGCAGTGTTTCTTTTTACATGTACATTAATACGGATATCGGGGCTTGCTTTATCGACACTGGGGCGTTGACCGCTGGCCTGGCGAAACTGGTCCACGATGGCGTCTTTACATTTTTGGGCGCCGTACTGGGTATGCGTAATCACAGACTGGCTGGTCAAAAGATCAATAGCGAACGTGTCATTGAGACTAAAATGCTCCGCCCATTGGATGCCATGAAATACGTCGTACAAATCGTCCGCCGACGCAATGGTAGCCTTCTTCAACGTTAGCAGGATGCGGTTGGCGATACGGGACCACAGGCAGGCACGATAAGCGAGGGCGAGATTGCCCGAGAAACTGACGCCGCCCAGCGTTTCCGTGGCATCGGTTGCTCCCAGATGATGCAATTCCTGCAGCAACAGTGATTCGGTAAATTTCGGTGCGGTGGCGAAAAAGTGATAGTGTGATGTCATTGGCAAAACTGCCGTACCTACATAAGCTTCGGACGGTATAATGTAGTGATATACGTCACGACCGGTGTTTTAGTTTTATTGGATATATCGATATTGTATTTTATCACTAGGATGATATAAAAATTGTGCAAATAAGGCGATTTTTTTCGGTGGAGTGTTGCGGGATTGTGGTGATTGGGCCATTATGATCCTTATTAATCATTGCCTTGCGTGCTGAGTAGTCAGTCAAAGCCGTAGTGTAGCGTCGTAGTGTAGCGCCATTAATGTAACGCCATTAATGT
>JASFMT010000383.1:0-4456 GCA_050117455.1 Gammaproteobacteria bacterium
AGCACACACATCCCTGCAAGTATCGCAAAATCAGCGCGCTTTTGATTTATTTTATAGGTTTTTGTTTACAACCTGGCGCTGATATAAGCCACAATTTCCGAATCCTCGTAACTGTTGGAGGTGAGTGCCTTCTCCAGTATATAGCGTGCCTGCTCGGAATCTTTGACCGCCAACAAGCCTTCTGCCGCCACCATGCGGGTGCGCATATCGGCGTGCGGGTTACGCAAATAGTCTTCCAGTTTGCGCAGCGTTTCCAAATTATTGTAACGCCGAGTCAAAGTGCCAATCATATCGGCAAAATATTCTTGGGAATAATCCACTTCGCCAACCAATTCCAATGTACCTTCTACGGCTCCCACGCTGTTAATGCCTGCCAGCGCCTGGCTGAATTTTTTAAATTGATTCAGGTTACCGTTGTCATAAGCACTTTTGGCCAACGCCCCCAGTGTTTCCGAATGCATGGATATAACAGCCCACAAGTTCTTTTGTTCCGTGTCATCAGCCGATAAATAATAATCCACCATGGCACCGGTCATGGCGGAATCTTGTTTTGTCCCTACCAAGGTATTGTTAAACACATTGCGTACATGATCGGCAAACCTTTCTGATGATCCGCTGCGCCCGGACATTACATCAAAAACCGCCGCAATGCCTTGGGGATTATGCAGTTTGGAAATCATCCAGGTGTGTTTGGCGGCGTAGTCCTGGTAGCCGTCAATATCGGCTTGCTGCAAAATGTCAAACAGCTTTTTGACATACATACCCCGGCCGTCTTTAATCATTTGCTGCGTAATGATGATTCTGGAGTTCAGGTCCACGGAAGGTTGCAACAGATATTCAAATACCGGCAACATGGATTTATTACCTAATTCAATGATTTGATAAGTCAACTCCAACAACATGCCTTTGGGCACGCCCTGGTTCATGAGAAGTTCTTGGATTCTTTGCAAACATTCCGGACATTGGCTGATTTGGTTCCAAAGCGCCTGGATCTCACTCCGGTTGTTGCTACTCCAGGCAGTCATGTAGGACTCGATAAGTTCCAGCGGCGACTGAAGTGTCTGTTGCGTCTTAGTATTTTCGCTATTTTTATTTAGAGCGGAATTTTTTTCCAATCCCGCTCGTGTCGAAGAACTGGAATCTTCCTTTGTTTGAACATCATCAGAGGTTGGAACTTCTGATAATTGTCTTTGCGAATCATTCAACGGCTCGCTGAATGGTGTTGCAATTGATTTTGACGTAGTTGATGTTGCTCCAAGCTCTGGTTTTCCTGACAATCCAGAATTATCTTTGCTTGCGATGTCCTGCCAATCGCTACCGCTACAGAACAGCAACAGCCCTCCGACCATTAGCCCGGTGAGCGCAAGCAGTATTTTCAGTCTAGCCGTCACGTTGGAGTATATGCAAAATCTCTATTACGCTTTGAATAATGTCCATAACCCAATAGCGATAAAGCCGATGCCTGCGATATAATGCAGCTGTTTTTCGCTAATGTAATTCGCGATTAAGCTTCCACCTAGAACGCCAATAGCCGAGGTTAACACCAGAGCCAGTGAAGCACCTATAAACACCGTCATTTTGCTAACCTCTTTATCGGTAGCAAATAACAATGTCGCCAGTTGAGTTTTATCGCCTAACTCGGCGATAAATATCGTCGCAAATACCGTTAACAATATTTTCCAGTCCATATCTGTACCGTTTATTGTTTTTGAAAATGTTTTTGAAAATGTTGTTAAAACTATTCTTATTAAAACTATTGCTACTGAAAATCCCTGGAACGCGCATCCAACTGCCCTAACCAGGCGCTTAAGTCTTCCAGCTTTTTCGCAATCAAATGCAATACGCCGTCCTCCTGTTGCACCGTTCCGGTCACCGCCAGCAATCGCGCTTTCAACAAGGCTTTCTTTTGTTGTTCGGCGACATTGGGCCACACCACCACGTTAGTATGCCCCAGTTCGTCTTCCAGCGTCACGAACATAACGTTGTTGGCCGAGCCGGGACGCTGCCGGCAGATGACCAGGCCCGCCGCCTTGGCAAACGCACCGTTGGGCATGTCCCACAGTTGCAGTGACGTGGATATCTTGTAGTTGGCCAACCGGACTCTCAGTAATTCCAACGGATGGCGGCCGACGCTTAAGCCAAGAGCGGCGTAGTCCGAGACGATGTCCTGTCCTTCGCTGGGTTTTTGTAACAACACATCGGTTTCATGGAAATCCGGTGATGGAAATAACGCCAGGCCGTTTTCCGTACCGGCCACTTGCCAGAACGCCTGATGGCGGTCGCCGGATAAACGTTTTAACGCATCGGCCGCCGCCAGACTTTGCATGTCGCTTTTGTTCAGTTTAGCGCGGCTTGCCAGATCTTGCACATCGCTAAAGGCCTGGTGGCGGCGCGCATCGCAAAGCGCTGCAATCCCAGGCTCGGAAAGCCCTTTGACCATGCGCAGCCCCAAACGCAAGGCCAGCGCTGCCTCGGCTGATTCGACATACTCCAAGGTACAATCATGTTCGCTGCGGTTAACATCCACCGGCAACACCTTCACGCCATGGCGCTGTGCGTCGCGCACCAACTGCGCCGGCGCATAAAATCCCATGGGCTGACTGTTCAACAAGGCGCATACGAACGCCGCGGGGTGGTAGCGCTTCAGCCAGGACGAGGCATACGCCAGCAGGGCGAAACTGGCGGAATGGGATTCGGGGAAACCGTATTCCCCAAAGCCTTTTATTTGGCGGAATATCTGTTGGGCAAATGCTTCTGCATACCCCCGAGCTTTCATGCCGTTTAACAGCTTATCTTCAAATTTCTCCAGGCCGCCTTTGCGTTTCCAGGCCGCCATGGCACGGCGCAGTTGATCCGCTTCCCCGGCGCTGAAGCCGGCCGCCACCATGGCCAGTTGCATCACCTGCTCCTGGAAAATCGGTACTCCCAGAGTACGTTGCAATACCTGGCGCACCGCGTCATTGGGATAGCTCTCCACTTCTTTGCCGTTGCGCCGGGCCAGATAAGGATGCACCATATCGCCTTGAATGGGTCCGGGCCGGATGATGGCGATTTGAATCACCAGGTCATAATAGTTGGCGGGCCGTAAGCGGGGCAGCATGGACATTTGCGCCCGCGATTCGATTTGGAACACGCCAATGGTGTCGGCTTGCTGGATCATGGCATAGACTTCGGGGTCTTCCGCTGGAATGTCGGCCAACGAACACGGCGTATGGGTATAGTCACTAATATAAGCCAGCGCTTTGCGTATGGCACTTAACATGCCCAGAGCGAGCACATCCACTTTAAGCAAGCCCAAGGCTTCCAAGTCGTCTTTCTCCCATTGAATCACGGTGCGATCGGCCATGGCGGCGTTTTCAACCGGCACTAACTGCGACAGCTTGCCTTCGCTGATGACAAAACCGCCCACGTGCTGGGACAAATGTCTGGGGAAACCGATGAGTTGCCCCACCAGATACAGCAATTTTTTAATCAAAGGATTGTCCGGGGAAAAACCGTTGGCCCGCAGTTCGTCTTCGGCGATGTCGGTCTTATGCCACCAGTAAATGGATTTGGCCAGGCGGTCTACCTGGTCCAGACTCATGCCCAGCGCCTTGCCAGCATCGCGCACCGCGCTTTTCGGCTGATAGGTAATGACCGTTGCCGCCAACGCGGCGCGGTCGCGGCCATATTTACGGTAGATGTATTGGATCACTTCCTCGCGGCGTTCGTGCTCGAAGTCCACATCGATGTCCGGCGGCTCATTGCGTTCCTTGGAAATAAACCGCTCGAACAACAACTGCATACGGTCCGGATCCACTTCGGTGATCCCTAAGCAATAACAAATGGCGGAATTGGCCGCCGAGCCTCGCCCCTGACACAAAATGTTTTGACTACGCGCATAACGGACAATATCATGCACGGTCAAAAAATAATGCTCATAGTTTAACTCTCGCACCAGCACCAGTTCATGTTCCACCAAACGCCGCACTTTATCCGGCACACCTTGCGGCCAGCGCCGGTGCATGCCTTGTTCGGTCAATCGCCTGAGCCAGGATTGTGGAGTATGATCTTTGGGAACCAGTTCGTGCGGGTATTCATAGCGCAGTTCGTCCAGAGAAAACGTGCACTGCCCGGCAATGCGCAAGGTTTCTTGCAGCAAACTCTTAGGATAGATTTTTTCAAGCCGTGGCAGGCTACGCAGATGACGTTCGCCGTTCGGGTGCAAGGCATACCCTAACGTAGATAACGGTTTTCCCCGGCGAATCGCGGTCAAAGTGTCCTGCAACACCCGGCGCCGGCGCACGTGCATATGTACATCGCCGGCGGCGCATAATGGGATGCGGTGTTTCTCCCCCAATGATTGCAATCGGTTTAACCGTTTGCGCTCCTGGCCCGTCAACAACAACTCCACCGCGATCCAGATGCGCTGCGGAAACAGGCCGGTAAGCCAAAGCAAAGCCGTTTCATCCACATC
>JASFMT010000384.1:0-4454 GCA_050117455.1 Gammaproteobacteria bacterium
AGTCGTAGCGAGTCGTAGCGCGAACCGTTATAGCTGGGATATTTGCAGCGTATAGGTGCCGTAGCGGCCGGCTGCCGCCGCTTTGGTTTTCGAGGTGGTCACTTCCACATAGAACGTGCCGCCGGTTTTTGGGGTAAACGTCAGTTCCGATGACAACATGAGATCATCATTGTGAATACGACAGCTATTGTCATAGTCACCGCAGTAAACGGTGCCCGGCCGGTCGTCATTGGTCATCGCTTTTCCGCTGCTATCGAACACCAGGCTGCCGGAAGAGTCCAGGACCCGAATATACGTATCCGCACCGTTACTTAAATCCAGTGTTTCTATAAAGTAGCTGTTACCGGGGTGCGCATCAAAGGCCACCATATCCCGGTCAGGTCCCAGTTCACGGTGATACAGGTAATGCCGCTCACCATCGCACGCACTATCGCCACAAACGGTCGACTTGCGGAACAGGCCGCCACCGCCAACCTCGTTGTCATGTTCAAACGTGTCCTCCTGATAGAACACCAGCCGGTCACTAAACACGGCATTGACCACCGCCAGTTCATTGTCGGTGGGTACGCGCTGCGCTAACCAGCCATCCCAGAAGGTTTCCAGGGTCGCCGCCAACGACGTGCCATGGGCCATGTAGTTGGCATATATATCCCAGATCGCCTGCATGCCGAATTCATCCATCAATCCCAACAGAATTTTGGCGACGGCAATTTCACTGGATGAATAGACATAGCAATCGCTCCCCCAGGGGCAAAAGATGGTATTGGGATTGACAATGTCCAGGGATATACCCACGTGGGAACCATAGGTGTCCACAAAATACGTCGGCGGCAAGCCATCGGCGATGGACAGGGTCCCGTGCTGGTTTTCAGCCAGCCAGGTCTTGATGGCGGCGGGAAAAAATCCACCCAGGCCTTCGCTCCAGGTCAGCCGCAAATCCTGGTCGTTCTCCGTGAGATAATGGACACCGCCGGGAGAGTCCTGCGCGCCCACCATACCTTCGATATAATGGGCAAACTCATGAAACAGGACGTCATCGTCATAGTGATCGGAATCACCACCGGTGCTGCGACCGCCTAAAATATAGATGCCTTTGCCCTGCGGACAGACACTGTATTTACGGGTACCGGAACAATAATAGGTGCCGTATTGACTGGAATGGTTCTGCCAGTAAACGCTCAACCCCGGCATACCGGCGGTGGTCAATCCGCTGACAAATTCGCCCGCGACAGAATAAACATCCAGCATGTTAAAAGCACCGGCAACGTTGCTGTCCGCGGCAATATCAAAATCCAGCAGTTGATCGTCGGCTTCATTGCCGGGTTCCGCCGTAACGGCATAGGTACCGCCGCTGAAATTGCGGATGGCGACAACAATACCGGCGGTTTCATGGGTTTGCGCCATCACGCGCACCCGGGGGGCCGGACCTGTTCCCGCCAGCTCGTAGAAGCCGGTCTCGTCGGTCACCGTTGAATCGATTACCCGGTCATCGGAGCCTACTAAATCGACGACCGCATAGCGCACCGGCTTGTACTGGGTATTACCGTTAAATCCATACTTGCCATACTCTTTGTCCTCGTAGCGCACGGTACCGGAAACGCTAACACTTATCTGCGGCTCGCTTTTACCACTGGAGCCACCGGAGCAGGCGGGTAACATGAGCACGATGCACAGCAATGCAAACAGGCGCAACGTGCTGGATGTCATGTCTTGGCCAGTCATCACGCGATTCATTGCTAGTGCAACGAATACTCCACAACGGGCTGGCCGTTGCGCGAGGATTGACGGTGGTCGGGAGTTAGTCGTACGCCGGTGGGCTGTACCACCGAGGGACGATACGCGGCACTGGCGGCCAGCTGGGCACTGTTTGCAGACTGAATACTGGCGACTGCGGTTACTTGCGGCTGGTGTTGGTCATCGAATCGCAGCGTTATGCTCAACTGCCGAACCTGCCCGGGAATAACCGATCCCTCCCAGTGCAGATCACCTGACAGAAGTTGCGCACCCTGCGATGGGGTAATATCAATATGTAACTGGCTGCTGGGCAATGACGAAGAGGCCCGGATCGTAAATGTGCTGGTACTGCCCGGTGCGACTGCCGATTCGGGAACAATGGTTATTTGCACCGGCGTGGTGGGTTTGATGGCAACGCCCTGTGCCCAGCCGGGCTGACTGCAGAACAATACCAAGACGGCCATTAATGTTTTGGTTTTCCACCGCATTTACGCAGATCCTGTACAGTACTGGTTAAAACAGTGCTGCTGCGAGCCAATACGTCCGCCCTCTACGGGCCGCTCAGTACAGCGTCAAATTACAGTTTTTATCGGCGTAAACTGTGATGGCTTTAGACAAACCAGTGTGACCCCGGTCACACTCCAGGGAGGGAAGCATTCCAAATCAGCAAGTTACGTGAAATCCTTGTATAAGCCATTAATCCCATCTATGGTTGGCATTTTCAAGGGAAAGACGTTCGAAGGTAATAACAATTAATGAAAACAAGACTCAAGCGCTACCTGGCGCTGTTGCTATGCAGTGGCTGTTTCTATCCAGTTGTTAATATCAGTCATGCGGCTTTCACCTATGACCCGTCACTGGACTGGTATACGTTGCACACGGAACATTTCGAGGTTCATTACCACAACGGCGAGGAACAACTGGCGAACAAAGCTGCCGCCATAGCCGAACAAGCCCATCAACGGGTTACCAATTTTTTTCAGTGGCAACCGAAACAACGCACCCAACTGGTATTGGTGGACCGCATGGATTTCAGCAATGCGTTCGCGATTCCGATCCCGCGCAACACCATGCATATCTTTGTCAGTCCGCCGGATGATGCCAACGATATCGACAATTATCATGACTGGCTCGAACTGGTCATTACCCATGAATACACCCATATCGTGCACGTTGACAAAGTCGCAGGCACCGCCAAGGCAGGCCGAAATGTTTTTGGGCGCCAGATATTATTTTTCCCCAATGCGCTACAACCCACCTGGGTGCTGGAGGGCATCGCGACTTATGTGGAATCCCAACTGGCACCGGGCATCGGCCGCGGGCACAATACGTCGTTTCGCAGCTTGATGCGCCTGGAAGTGAAGTCCGGCATTAAACCGCTTCGCCAGGTAAACCAGCCCGTGGTCAGCTGGCCCGCCGGTTCCACCCGCTACCTTTATGGCGTGTATTTTTTTAACTTCCTGATGGATACCTATGGTGAGCAGAAAGTGCAGGAATGGGTCAGCAATTACAGCGACAACCTGATCCCGTTCATGCTCAACAGCAACGCCAGGCGGGTTTTCAAAAAGGATCTTGATACGTTGTGGTCGGAATTCACCGAGTATCTGAACAAAGAGTTCCAGCCGCAAATACGCCAGATCGAAAACGAAGGGATCGTGGACGGCAAGCAGGTAACGCAGTTCGGTTACCTGACCGGTTATCCGCGGGCCGCCCCTAACGGTGACCTTTACTTCGTCAAACAGGACTGGTTGAGCAAGCCGGCATTAATGGTATTACCCAAAGGCCAGGAATCACCACGGGAAGTCGCCGAAGTTTACAGTGGACGTTTTGATCTTCATCCTCAGCGCGGCGCATTAGTCGCCCAGATCGATCTGGTGGATAATGTCAATTACTTTTCCGACCTGCATCAAATTGATATTAACAGCGGCGAGATGACCCAGCTAACCAAAGGCCAGCGCTACAAACATGCCGTGTGGAGCCCGGATGGCGACAACATCATCGCGGTACAGGTTAGCAGTGGTCGCAGCTCGCTGGATTTGTTGACCGCACAAGGGGATCTTGTCGAAACCTTATGGCAAAGTGATGGCGAAGACATCGTATCCGACCTGGACTGGTCACCCGATGGCACGCAGCTGATCGCCTCGGTATGGCGTCCTGAAACGCGCTGGAATCTTGAACTCTTCAACATCGCTGACGGGACATGGCAAAAAATCACTGACACCATAGCCATTGAATTTGATCCCCGGTTTATCGATAACGGTCAAACCGTTATATACAGCGCTGACTATGACGGCGTGTTCAATGTGTACCGCATGACGCTGGCGACCGGGCAGGTTGAAAAACTGACCAACGTAACAGGCTCGGCACTATCGGCCAGTTATTCCGAGACGGACAACGGCGTCTATTACATGGGACAGCATCCGCAGGGAACCGATGTTTATTTCATTCCGCAACAACAATTCGCCGCTAAAACGATAAACCTTGATGACCATCCGGGTGATATTGCAGATTCGCCCGGTGAGCGCTCAACGAATAACATGACAGTGGCAACCACTGAGCCGGCGCCCTACTCTGCGCTTGGCAAGATCAGGCCCACCGCCTGGTTCCCGTATATTGAAATTAGCGAGGACCGCAGTGAATGGGGCGCGAATATTTTTGGCGCCGACCCCCTCAACTGGCACCAATACAACCTCACCGCCGTTTATGACACGGAAAACGGC